>JALSTE010000207.1 GCA_026983855.1 Acidimicrobiia bacterium | reverse complement strand
GCCGGCCCCCCCGATCCCGCCATAGCCCTCGACGTGCTTCCCCGCCGCACCGTGACCCTGGGAAACAGTCGGCTCACCCGGGACAGCGTCACCGTCGAGACCGCCTACAGCGGGGATCTCCGCAACCCGAGCTGGGCCCTGGAGGCCACCTACGCCGGGGACTACGTGGTACCCGAGGAGGTGATGGCCGACGGGGCCATCCTCGATGAGCAGTTCGGTGGACTGGGTGGTTGGGTGGCGTCACTGCTGGTGCAGCTGGGAGATCTGCCACTGGAGTACCTCAAGGCCGGTCCCGAGTAGCGACGACAGGGGGCACCGAGGGGGCACGCCCGCACGACATCTCGGTGGGTCTTGGTGGTACTGGGACCCGACAACGGCGCCCGCCGGTCGACGAGGCGGCTCAACTCCCCCGATGCGGAAGCTCAGCCGGCCGCGGCACCACCGGCACCGGCCGGGTAGGCGCCCGAGTCGACGTTCCCGGCCACCAGTTGCAGTACCCCGTCCCGCAGCATCCTCCCGGCGGCGAGTGTGTAGTGGACGCCGTCATCAGCCCTCACCCGCACCGACCGACCCTCGGGGGTGACGATCGAACGCAGGAACTGCCCATCGGGTCCGGCGAACATGGACCAGGCGTCCAGATAGGCGACCCCATCCGTCTCGGCCGCCACCGAGGAGGTGATCTCGTCCACCACCGGCATCAGGGGGGCGATGTTCGGCGGTGTCGCCGGGGCCATGCCGATCCAGATCACCAGACGACCCGGACGGGCGGCGGTACGGAGCATGGATGCAACCCGGCGACGGTACTCGGCCCGCCATTCGTCACTGGCCACCCGGGCCGGGATTCCCCGAAACTGCTGGGCGTCGTTCCCACCCATGGTGAGCACGATCACGTCATACCCCCCCGCCGCCACCTCGGTGATCCTCGCCCTCCAGTCGAAGAACCACTCCGAGACCACCCCGGTGGACGTACGGGTCTCCTTGGTCACCGTCAAGAGAGGGTCGGAGGCGGCGTATCTCTCCAGCTCATCGGCGACGGCGCCGGAGAGGGAGTCACCCCCCACCCACATCCGCAGCGGATCGTCGGCGGAGGGGGCCCTCAGCAGCGAATGCCCATCCTCCCGGAACAGCCGGTAGAAAGCGGGCCCGGCCAGGGATGAGGCATCGAGAACCCCCGCCGACGGGTCGGCCGGCGCGACGGTACCGAGCTCCCCTTCCCCCGCCGTCGTGGGGGGCACCGTGGTCGGAGCCGACACCGTCGTGGGGGGCACCGTGGTCGGAGCCGACACCGTCGTGGGGGGCACGGTGGTCGGAGCCGACGCCGTCGTGGGGGGCACCGTGACGGGGGACGGGACGGCTCCGTCGACCTTGGTCCGGGCCGCGGCCAGCTCACCGGCGGCCACCTGACCGGAGTCGCCGGACAATCCACCCACCCGCTCCGAGTCCGACGGACCCCCGAGACCCTCACCGGCCGGTACGGCGGAGGTGGGGACGTCTACCTGCTGCAGTTTCGGATCATCGGCACGGCGACTGAGCAGCCAGGTCGTCACCACGACGACCACCGCCGCCACCAGGGCCACGACGATCAGGATGTTCCGCCCGCGACGCTCGGCCGTGAGGAACCGCCCACCGGGATCCCGACCCCGCCTACGGGAGGGGGAACCTCGGGAGGGCCTGTTGACCCGCCTGGCACTCACGGCCTCAGTTCCCCGTGACGGTTTCAGCGGTGGATGAATCCCCGGGATCGAGATCCACGATGGTTCCCAGCACATCGAGTATCGCCCGGGCCAGTAGGTCACCCCCAGGTCGGCTCAGGTGGGTTCCGTCCTGCTGTCGCATGTTGTGGACCTCACCGTCCACCCCGGTGAGGAAGGCGCTGTACCGGCCATCAGCGTCGGAGAACAGCGGGACCGTGTCGAGGAAGATGACGTTGTCCCTCAGGGCGGCCTGGGCCCGGTAGATCTCGTTCAGTCGCTGCATCCGGGCGTCGAACTTGTCCGACCTCATCCGCGGCTGACCCACCCAGATCACTATGCGCTGCGGATCGGCCGCCAGTTGGTCCATCACCGCGACCACACGCGAGGTGTACTCGGCGACCCATTCGTCGTCGAAGGGCTGAAAGACACCGTTGGAGAGCTCCATTCCCTGGGCGTCGTTCGCCCCGAAGATGATCACGACCACGTCGGGGTCGCCCTTGAGAACATCGACCAGGTGGGCGGGCCAGTTGAAGTAATCGGGACGGGTCAGGCCCGAGGAGATCCTGTAGTCCAGCTCCGGGGCGATGACCCCGGTCTGGCTGGCCATGCGCACCAGCGACTCCCCGAACACCTGGGAGATGGAGTCGCCGCCCACCCACAGGGTGAGAGGCTTCTCCGCCGTGGGCGCCGCCCGCACCGGCGCGGTGTCCTCCGGTGGGGTGCTGGTGACCGTCGTCGGTGTGGACCCCGCCTCCGGCTCCGTCGCCGGTCCACCCCCTCCGGCCTCCAGGGCCGTGGTCGCGGGGGCCGGAGAGGTCGATTCCGAGGACGAGCCCGCGTCCCCGGTACCCCTCGGTCCCGAGGGGGTCTCCCCCGGGGAGGCGAGCATCACCTCGATGGTGCCGGCGTCGCCCACGTCCCGTCCCAGGGCCTCGTCGGCCCATCGCCGGGGCCACGACAGACCGAGGGTGTGGCTCACGGTCTGGACCGGACGCCACACGGCCAGGGACACGTCGCGTGACCGGCCGAACGGCTTCTGCTCCGCGTCGCGGACCAGGGCATCGGCGTTGAGCAGGGCCGCCAGCACCAGGGCGAAGGCCCCGGCCAGGAGAACCCGCCCCGCCGGCATCGAGTTCGACGACCCGGTGGCGCGAGACGCCGGGCCGGGGGAGACGGTGTCAGGGGACCCGGTACCGCCGGACCCGGTGTTCGAGGACGGGGCTCGATCGGTCCCGGTCGTCGGGACATCCGCGGGGACCGACCGGCGGGGGGACCGGACCTCGTCCTCCCCACGCCGCGGTGATGAACCGACGGGTTTCGCCGACGCGGACCGGCGCCCCACTGACGGCCGCCGGAGGACCGATCTCCTGGACCCCGAGCCCCGTTCGGAGGGCTTTGCCGACGACCGCCTCAGTCCACTCTGGTACTGGGGTCCGGCCCGATGGCGGGGGTTGTCACCTGTGTTCGGGTGCCCACGTCGGGCATCGTCGGGAACTCCGGGCATCAGCCCCGAAGCTACCGAACTCGGGGAGCTGTCCGGTACCGCCCATCCCGATGATCCCCGTGCCCCCTCCGGTGCCGGGCCCGCGCCTCCCACCGCCCCGCCGCCGTCGGGTCCGATCGGAGTCAGCCCACGGGTGTCAGAACTGGAAGTAGATGAACGGGGCGACACCGGCGGGGCCCAGGACGTCGATCAGCCC
>JALSTE010000206.1 GCA_026983855.1 Acidimicrobiia bacterium | reverse complement strand
ACGGTGAGCCGAATCCCAGCTGGATACCCCAGGCTTCGGAGGCGGCCCGGCTGACGGCGGAGGAGATCGGCGGGGAACCCATGGCCGCCTGGAACGAGGTCGTGGCCGACATACCGGTCACCGCCCACATAATCGGGGGCTGCGCGATCTCCGCTGACGGCTCAAAGGGCGTGATCGACCCCTACCACCGGGTCCACGGCCACCCCGGTCTTCACGTCATCGACGGGGCGGCCGTTCCCGCCAACCTGGGTGTGAACCCCAGTCTGACCATCACCGCCATGGCCGAGCGGGCCCTGGCCATGTGGCCCAACCGGGGAGGTCCGGATCCCCGTCCGAGGCCCGGGGAGCCCTATCGCCGTGTCGAACCGGTCCGTCCGGAGTGTCCCGCGGTGCCCGCCGGGGCCCCGGCCGCCCTGAGGTGGTGACGGCTCCGACCCAGTAGGGCCCCGGCGAGGGCGGCGGAGGTGCCGAACACACCGATGAAGAACCACGCCTGACGGAGGTCGTGGAGCAGTAGGGCCGAGCGGACCAACGGATCCATGTCGGGTGGTGGAGGATCCCCCAACACGGCCACGGTGAGGGCGATCCCGAGAGCGGCTCCGATCTGGCGGCCGGTCTGGGTGATCCCGGTGGCGAGGGAGTAGGTGTCGGGATCCACGTCGCGCACGGCGGCGGCATTCAGGATGGGGAAGGTCATCGAGATGCCGATTCCCACGGTGACCGCTCCGGGTAGCCAGTCGGCGAGGAAGTCGGGGTGGGCGTCCAACCGCCAGTAGTAGAGAGCGATCCCCGCCCCGAAGAAGAGCGGTCCCGCGGTGGCGATCGCCACCTGGCCGAAACGTTCGGCCGCCCGACCGGCCAGCGGGGCCAGTAGGGCCACCACCACCGGGGCCGGGGTGGCCGCCAGCCCGGCCTGCAGAATGGAGTAGCGCCACACGCCGGTGAGGAACAGCACGTTCACCAGGAGGATCGCCGATAGGGCCAGGCCGAAGACCACCGCCCCGGCGTTGGCGGCCGAGAAGCTGCGGATACGGAACATCTCGAAGGGGATCAGGGGATTGCCCGACGCCCGGCTGCGAATCGTGAACACCAGGGCCAGGGTCAGGCCGGCTCCGAGCGCCCCCAGCACCCCGCCGCTGGTGACGCCCCAGCGACGGCTCTGGGCCAGGGCCAGTACGACCAGGGCGATGGAGGTGGCCAGCAGCAGCGATCCGGCCAGATCGGGGCGGGCGGCCCCGGGGTCGGGCTCGGTCTCGGGCAACTGGCCCACGGCCGCCGCCCAGGCCAGGGCGGCGACCACCGGGATCATGAGGAAGGCCCACCGCCAACCACCGATTTCCACGATGAAGGCGCCGATACTGGGCCCCACGGCGATGCCCAACGACCCGACCCCGGCGAAGGCGGCCACCGCCCGGGTGCGGATCGAGGCCGGGGTGACCATCAGCAACAGACCCATGGCGGCGGGGGTGAGCAGGGCCGCCCCCACACCCTGGGCGACCCGGGCCAGGATCAGGGCCCAGACCCAGGGGGCCAGGCCCACCGCCAGACCACCGACGGCGAAGAGCATCGTCCCGGCCCGGAACATGGCCCGACGGCCGTAGCGGTCGGCGAACCGCCCGGCGGGGACCAACAGGGCGGCGAAGGTGACCGTGTAGGCGTTGAACACCCAGCTCAGCACGGCCCGGGGGGTGTCGGCGAAGGTGGCCTCCATGTCGGGGAAGGCGATGTTGAGGGTGCTGATGTTGGCCGTCACCAGGAAGGCGCTGAGCCCCAGGGCCAGGAAGGCCCGCCCCGGTATCCTCGGAAGTCGTGTGGTGCTGGTGCCCAACGGTGCCTTCCGATCGTCCTCGTGGTCCCCTCGACCCCCGCCGATCAAGGTAGCGGGCCCGAAGACCCTCCCCAGCATCGCCGCGGTGGCTACAGTTGGGGGGCCAACACACCCCACGGGAGAGACCTCCGAGGCCCCGGCCCCGGAGGCGCCGAAGGCGCAACCGCCCCCGGAAACGCTCAGGCATCCAGGACCGGGGGGTGGGGCGACTCTGGAGAGAGGGCCACGAATCCCGGCCCCACCGACGGGGAAAGCCGGAATCCCACGGAGACCGGTGAATCTCTCAGGTACCCGGACAGAGGGGGGTGAAGTCACCCCGATCCGAGTCTGGAGTTCCCATGGCCGAGCCCTCTCCCGAGTCCACCGCCCCGAGCGGAGGGGAACTGAAGCGGACCGTTCTCCACGACCTGCACGTCGAGCTGGGGGCCCGCATGGTCCCCTTCGCCGGCTACGACATGCCGGTTCAGTACGAGGGGGTCAAGGCCGAGCACCTCCACACCCGGTCGGCGGCCGGGCTCTTCGACGTGGGGCACATGGGTGTCGTCGATCTCCACGGTGATCCCGCCGTCGTCGCCCCGGCCCTGGAGTCCATGATGCCCTCGGCGTTCACCCGCCTGGGGGAGGGTCGGATGAGGTACTCGTTCCTGACCAACGAGGCCGGGGGGATCATCGACGACCTCATGGTGAGTCGGCTGGCCGACCGGTTCCGTATCGTCTGGAACGCCTCCCGCAAGGAAATCGACCTGGCCCACGCCCGGGCCATGATTGGGGACCGGGTCGACATCGAACCCCGGCGGGATCTGACACTCGTGGCCCTGCAGGGCCCCGGAGCGGTGGGGGTGCTGTCCCGCCTGGCCGGAGCCTCCTCCCCGGCCGCGGCGGGAGTGGAGGCCATGAAGTTCATGGACGTGGTCAACGTGGAGTTGTCCGGCACCCCGGTGGGGGTCTCCCGCAGCGGCTACACCGGTGAGGACGGTTTCGAGCTGGCGATTCCCGTCGCTGCCGCCGAGGGGCTGGTGAGGGAACTGCTGGACCAACCGGAGGTGGCCGCGGCCGGTCTGGGCGCCCGGGACACGCTCCGGCTGGAGGCCGGGTTGTGCCTCTACGGCAACGATCTCGACGAGGAGACCACACCGGTCGAGGCCGGCCTGGTGTGGGCGATGCAGAGGCGACGGCGCGAGGAGGGCGGTTTCCCCGGGGACGAGACGATCCTCCGCCAGCTCCGGGAGGGCCCTCCCCGGCGGAGGGTGGGTCTCCGCCCCACCGGTCGGCGTCCCGTACGGGATCATTCGGTCCTCTCCGCCGAGCCGGGGGGACCGCAGGTGGGGATAGTGACCAGTGGTGGGTTCGGTCCCACGGTGGACGCCCCCGTGGCCATGGGCTACGTGCCCACCTCCATGTCGTCGGTGGGAACGTCGTTGTCGGCCGATGTCCGGGGGCGACCCGAGGAGGTCGTGGTGGCCGAACTGCCCTTCGTCCCCCACCGCTACCACCGAGGAGGAACCGCCAAGTGAGCACCGAGAGAGTCGACACCCGGATCGCCGGGCTCGAGGCCCTGGCCGGCAACG
>JALSTE010000205.1 GCA_026983855.1 Acidimicrobiia bacterium | reverse complement strand
ACCGGCGAGTGTCACCGCGTCCGTGTTCTCCCCCGAGTACCTGTGGTTGGCGGCCGACCGGTCCAACTTCCTGACCCTGCCCGACGACTTCGCCGTGATCTACACCGACGAGGACACGGTCCGCCTCCTGGACCCCACCGCCCCCACCCAGATCCTGGTCACGGTGGCCGGACACGACCCCGACACGATCGACGCGGTGATGGAGATCGGGCGACGGGGCGGAGCGACCGATGTCTACGACCGCTCGGGCCAACCCTCCAACCAGGCCCTGTCGGAGGACGTCCTCGGTTTCGCCGAGATGGCGTTTCTGTTCCCCCTGCTGTTCCTCTCCGCCGCCGGAATGGCCACCTATGTCCTGCTGGCCCGTCTCATCGCCACCCAGAGGACCGAGCTGGGGATGATGATGGCCAACGGATACGGCGCTACCGACATGTTCCGGCACTTCATGGGCTACGGCCTCACCGTGGCCCTTCTGGGGGGTCTGCCCGGACTGGCGGTCGGGGCCTGGTTGGGGACCCTGATCACCGACGCCTACGCCCACTACGTGGACCTGCCGGTGGTGCGTCACGTGGTCAGTCCGTGGACGATCCTGATCGGGCTGGCCTTCGCGGTGGTGACAGGGGTGGCCGCCGGCGGATTCCCGGCCCGGGCCGCGGCCCGCATCGACCCCGCCGAGGCCATGCGACCCGCCGCACCCCGTGGGGCGGGGCGTCGCAGTCTGCTCGAGCGTCTGGTACCCCGGCCCTGGCGGACCCCCGGGGTGGCCATGGTCACCCGCAACCTGTCCCGCCAGCGCAAACGCACCGCCACGACGGTGCTGGGGGTGGTCCTGGCGGCGGTGCTGATCCTCGTGGCCCTCTCGCTCCTGGACAGTCTCCAGCTGGCCATGAGGCGCCAGTTCGGCCAGATAGACCGGAGGGACCTGGCGGTGCAGCTGGACCACCCCGTGACGACCACCGACACCGGGGCGATCGCCGGGATCGAGGGGGTGTCCGTGGCCGAGCCCTATCTCCAGACCCAGGCGGTTCTGGCCACCGCCGGTGGATCGGACCCGGTGGGACTGTTCGCCTTCCGCTCCGACACCGTCATGCACGACCAGCGGCCCGGGGCGACGGACGGGGGTGTGCTGATCCACACCGAGACCGGCCGACGTCTGGGGGTGGGCGTCGGCGACCCGGTCACGATCAAGCTGGCGTCGGGGCCCTCCTTCGCACTGCCAGTGGCCGGATTCCACGACGAGATGCTCATCGGATCCGCCTACGTGTCCCTCGACACCCTGAGATCGGTGGGCGGTCCTCCGGCGGACTCCGTGGCCATCACCCTCGTTCCCGGGGCCGACCACTCGGCCCTGCGGGACGTGCTGTCGGACCGATCCGGGGTGGTCTCGGTGACCGACTTCGACGCCATCGCCGACCTCGTCAACCAGTTGATGGGCCTGAGCACGTTCTTCATCGGGATCATGGTGGCGTTCGGGCTGGTCATGGCGGTGGCCCTGGTCTACAACGCGGTGACCATCGCCATCTCCGAACGGACGGCCGAGGTCGCCACCCTCAGCGCCAACGGTGTGAGCCGGGGTTGGATCCGAAGGGCGATCACGGCGGAGAACCTGACCGCGGTACTGCTGGGGTTGGTGCCGGGTGTCGTCGCCGGTCGACTGCTGGGGCGGGTTTTCCTGGGAACGTTCGACACCGAGGGGTTCTCCTTCCCCTTCGTGCTGTCGGGTCGATCGCAGGTCCTCACCCTGGTTCTGCTGGTGGCGGCGGGGCTGGTGGGACAGCTCCCGGGCCTGAGGAACCTGGACCGGATCGATCTGCCCGCCGCGGTCAGGGAGCGTTCGGTCTGAGGGGTGGCACCGGGCCCCCATCTGACGTGGCTCCGTCCAGGGTCCACACTGGTGGGCCGAGTCCCGACACCCAGCGACCGAGGAGCGGAACACATGACGGACGGCGGCAAGCTGGCGGCCCGGGCCCTGAAGGCGGCCGGGGTGGACTGTGTGTTCACCCTGTCGGGTGGGCACGTCATGGGTATCTACGACGGATGCCTGGACGAGGGCATCGACGTGGTCGACGTACGCCATGAGCAGGCCGCCGTGCACGCCGCCGACGCCTGGGCCCGACTCCATCCCGGAAAGGTCGGCGTGGCCATCCTCACCGCCGGGCCCGGGGTCACCGACGGGGTCACCGGTGTGGCCAACGCCTGGCGGGCCACCTCACCGATACTGGTGATCGGGGGGCAGGGGCCGTTCAACAACCTGAGGCGGGGTTCGCTCCAGGAGATGGACCACGTCTCGCTCATGAGACCCATCACCAAGTGGGCCGACGCCTGTCTGGAGACCTCCCGGATCGGGGAGTACGTCGAACTGGGTCTGAGGCACGCACTGTCGGGGGTGCCGGGGCCGTCGTTCCTGGAGATCCCGATGGACGTGCTCCACGGACCCCTAGACCCGGCGGAGTTCAAGGTCCCCACCTTCCGGGACTACCGGGTGGCGTGCTCGGCGCCGGTGGAGCGCATCGATCACGCCCTGGATCTACTGGTGGGGGCCAAACGTCCCATGGTCATGGCCGGGACCTCGCTGAAGTGGAGCCAGGGGGGTCCGGCCCTGGCGGCCTTCCTGGAGGCCACCTCCGTTCCCTGCTACACCAACGGTATGGGCCGGGGTCAGATCCCCTGGGATCATCCCCAGTTCTTCAGCCGTACCCGGCGCCAGGCCCTGGCCGGGGCCGATGTGGTCCTGTTGGCCGGAACCCTGCTGGACTTCCGCATGAAGTACGGGGCGTCCATCCCCGAGGGGGCCCGCATCATCCAGATGGACCTCGATGAGGTGCTCATCGGGCAGAACCGGCCCACCGACGTGGCCCTGGCGGGGAACCTGGCCGCCAACTTCGAACTGCTGACCGCCCGGATGGCGGAGCGGGGGCTGACCATCGACGCCTCGGCCTGGTGCTCCGAACTACGGGAGGCCGAGGTGGAGGCGGCCCAGGCCATGGCCCCCCAGCTCAACAGCGACGAGTCGCCGGTGGACCCCCTGCGGCTGTGCCGTGAGATCGCCGACTTCCTGACCGACGACATGATCGTGATCGGGGACGGGGGGGACATCGTGGCCCAGGCCTCCAAGGTAATCCGCATCCCCCGCCACGGCGAGTGGATGGACCCCGGCCCCCTCGGCACCCTGGGGGTGGGCATGCCCTTCGCCCTGGCCGCCCAGAAGGCGTTCCCCGATCGTCGGGTGGTGATCATCTACGGTGACGGGGCCTTCGGGCTGAACGGCTTCGAGTACGACACCGCGGTGCGATTCGGGCTGCCGGTCGTGGGGATAATGGGCAACGACGGGGCCTGGGGGCAGATGATGAGACCCCAGGCCATGATCTACGGGAAGGACCGACTGGTGGCCACCGAACTGGGA
>JALSTE010000204.1 GCA_026983855.1 Acidimicrobiia bacterium | reverse complement strand
CTCCACCAGGCGGGCGTTGCGGAAAGCCACGTAGCGACGCAGACCCGTGGCCAGGGCCGAGACGATGCCCGCCCCCACGATGGCCAGGGTCCACCCCACCAGCGAGCCTCCTCCCCTGATGCCCTCGTCTATGGCCCGACCGACCAGGATCGGCACCGCCAGCTTGGCCAGCGACCACACCACCCCCAGAACCATCCCCAGACCGATTCCCACCTTGTGACGGCCCATGGCCTCCAGCAGCAGGGTCCGCCCGGGATTCCCCTCACCGGCGAGCTCGGCCGCGGCGGTGGTGTCGGTGTCCCGAGCGCGTACCAAGTGCGGTTCCTCCCCCAGTCGTCCGCCCGACCCTACCCTCGGACCACCTCGTATCCGACAACCTCCGGGGTCCGTGTGACAGGTGCCACATCGGCACCGAGACGTCCCACGACGACCCACCCGCGGTACCGGCGGGACCCGAGAACAAGGGCCAGGACGCCACCCTCGAGGTCCCGTCCCACGACGACCCACCCGCGGTACCGGCGGGACCCGGTTCGACCGTGAAGGTCGGAGCAGGGCCGGGGGCCCATCGGGAGTTCCCCACCGCGGCCACCCCGGGCCCACCGGAAGTTCCCCACCGCGGCCACCCCGGGCCCATCGGGGAGCTCGGTGGGAAGGTCCCGGGTCAGGGCCGGCGGGCTACGGCCGCCTCAACACCTCCACCGGATCGGAGAACGCCACGAACAGGCTCACCGGCAGGATGCCCACCACGGAAGCCTCCAGGGACAGCACGACCATCCACGGAAGCCAGCTCAGGTCCGCCCAGGGGTGGGCCGGAGACAGCTCGATGGCCAGGATTCCGACCGTGGCCAGTGCCGCACCGATCCCACTCTGGAAGAGACTCTCGGCCGCACTGATCACCAGCAGATCGGCCCTCGACGCCCCGAGGGCCCGCCTGCGCCCGAATCCCTGTCTCCGGCTCACCCCCACCACGACCCCCATGAGGAGGTACGAACCCAGCACGCCGAAGACGCTGAGACGCAGGTTGGAGCGTCTTTGCCTCCCGATGCCCGCGGCGAGACGCCCCCTGAACTCCACCACGTCAGAGGCGCTCGAGACCGAGACGGAGTTTCCCAGAGGGGCGACCAGGTTCTGGATGGTCGTTTCGAGTCGCGGTACGTCGCTGATTTCGTTGGCCAGGATCAGAATTCGGCTCAGGGTCGCTGAGTCCGCTTCTCCGCCACAGAGCCTGAACGCCCCGGGGCCCAGCCGCCACTCCTGCGGAACGGCGACCACGTCAGCCACCGGCAGGCGGTCACCCACGGAGAGATCGCGCCCCAGGACCAGGTATCCGAGTGGATAGCTCATCCCCACTTGCTCCGCGGCGCGAACATCCACGTACGACACCGAATCCCCAACCGGGCAGGGTCTGAGGTTCAACTCCGGTGCGCCCGCCACGAGGGTGCGAACGGGAACCGGACCACGTCCGGTGAGTGAGAAAACGCCGTCAACCACTGGTCCCAGAACGACCACACCCGTTACGCCATCGAGGTCTCTGACCGTACCCGGAAGCCATCCGGGCAGAGTGTTTCCGCCTCCCACCGGTCGAAGCTCGACCACACGGCTCACATCCTCGGCGAGGCCGACCCTGAGCCTGGCGGTCTCTTCCTGACCCCGAGCTATGACCGCAGCCACCAGTACCGCGAATGCGATCCCGAGTACCACCATCACACTCGACTCGACAACCCTCTCCCGAACACTGCGCCACGCCTCACTCAGCAGGGGTCTGAAAGCCATTTGCCCTGTTCATGGCGCACCACACGGGTGGCGTAGTCCCCAATTCTGGCCGAGTGGGAGACCACCACAACGGTCTTGCCGGCGTCCGCCATGTCGCGCAGGCGGCTCAGAACGAAGTCCTCGGAGTCACGGTCCAGGTTGCCGGTCGGTTCATCAGCGAGGATGTACCGGGGTTCACAAATCAATGCACGACACAGCCCAACCCTTTGCGCTTCCCCGCCCGACAGACCATGAGCCCTCCTTTCGGGAGACATTGCCAGTCCGAATGACTTCAGGAGTCGCTGGGCTCGGGACTTTGCCTCCAACCAATCCATACCTGAGAATACGGCGGGCTCGACCACATTGGACAGGATTGAGCGTGCCCGGTCCAGGTAGGCATCCTGGAAGACAAATCCGATCGACTTGGCCCTGAAGGATGCACGCTCTCTGTCTGATTGATCAGACATGATGATGCCGTCGAACTCCACCGAACCTCGGTCGGGGGTCAACAGGAGGCCAAGTGTGAACAACAGCGTGGATTTTCCACACCCCGAGGGGCCGCAGATTGCGAGGAATTCACCTGCGGTGGCCGCCACCGATATTCCCTCAATTGAGGGGGTATCACTGCCGCGATACGTATACCTGATGTCCTGAGCGACCAAACTACCCACTATTGGCCTCAATCAGTACCTCGGTACCATCCCCGATATCACCGTCCACAGGCTCAACCTCCGCCAGGCCATCGGACACTCCGACAACGGAAACACGAAGCGTCTCACCCTGCGGATCGACCAGCGCCGATCCACCATCGCCGGTTGCCGTCACCGCGGCAACCGGAACAGCGAGACCGGTGTGTGCGGGCACCAGTTCCAGAGATCCCTCGACACGCAGAGGCAACCCGTCGCGGGGTGCCGGGATGTCACACAGACATGTGTCCCCACCGGCGTCCCGTAGGGTGAGCTCGAATTCCCCATCGACCTCATGCACCGCGACGACCTCGAGGTCCACACCCTCGTCTACCCAGTGGGCCAGCAGTCCCGGCTTGACCCCCGGTACCCGGCCGACCCTCCCGCTCACCGAGGGCACCGTGCTCGTCGGACGGGTGAATCTCACGAAACCCGGCGAGTCGCCACCCACGATCAGGTCATCGTCGGCCATGACGGCGTCCTCGGGGACGAACAGCACCGATCCCAGCGGCAGGACACCGCCGTAGTCTCCCCCCGCCCTCTTCATCAACTCGCGCACCGCCCGGTCGGTTCCAGCGCCGAACTTCCCGTCCACGGCGTCGGCCGACAACAGACCCACCCGCGCCAAGCCCCGCTGCAGTTGGAGCACGTCAGGGCCCTCGACCCCGCGTCTCAGATCCCTGTAGGCGGGCACCTCCCCCGAGAAGGCGAACACCGGAACCATAGAGACCCGCACCGGAACGGAAACGACGTCATCCCCCACGGAGAGTGACTCGCCCACGGTGGTTACCACTCCGGGAAGCAACTGACCCCGTCGCTCCTCCAGAGGCCACTCCAGCCTGAGTGGAAGTGGTATCTCCCGGCCGAACTCGTGCTCGACAACCCGGACCGTCAATGGACCATCGCCGGCGGGCTCCACCAGCTCGTCGGGCACCGCTTCGCCCAGGCTCCTACCAGCCACGAATCCC
>JALSTE010000203.1 GCA_026983855.1 Acidimicrobiia bacterium | reverse complement strand
TCACCGTCGCCGCCGGGGGAGTCGACCGGGAAAACTGGGTGTCGGAATCAGCCGTTCCCGTGGGCACGGATCGAGCCGCCACCATCGACGTCGTGGACCTGGACCATCCGGGCCGTCCGGTGGCCTGGCAGCTCGACACCTCGGGCCCCACGACCGGTTCACTGCTGATCTTCCACCCCTTCCTGGGTGCCGGCGACTCCGCCAGGTACCAGGTCCTCGTCGGCACCGGCCCCTCCGCCGTGCCCCCCATGATCACCGCCGGGAACGCCTCCGACGAGGGGGCACCCGCCTATCTGATCTCCACCCCGGATTCCGACTGGTACATCCAGACCGCCAACGGGGGTGTGTCCTCCCTCGTCGACTCCGATGGGAACGACTGGGTCGGTTTCGGCCCGGGAACCGGGGCCACGGGCGAGTTCAGGGGGATCGGCAACGCCGTCCACCCCGAGGGTGTCTTCCATCCCGGGTTCAACGTCGCCGCCACCACTCTGGAACGCAGGGGCCCCATCCGGGCCGTGGTGGAGGTCCTCTCCTTCGACGGCCTGTGGCGCGGTCGCTGGTCGATCGACCCCGCCGGAGCCCGATTCGACATGGTCGAGGCCCCGGCCGGGGCCACGTGGTGGTTCCTCTACGAGGGGACCCCGGGGGGAGAGATGGGTTCCGATCTGCTGCTGTGGCCCGGTTCGGGTCCCGAGGACATCACCACCGCCGACCACCTGGCCGACATCAGCGGCGAGTGGGCGGCCCTGGCCGACACCACCGACGGCCGCTCTCTCTTCGTCGCCGCCGATTCCGAGGACTCCCTGTCCGACCGGTTCTATCTGATGGACTCCGCCATGGCCGTGCTCGGCTTCGGACGGGGCCTGGGCACCGACTCACTCCTCCAGGGTCCCCGCGCGTTCCACCTGGGTCTGGTGGCCGCCACCGACCAGGCGACCGTCGCCGCCGCCGTTCAGTCCGCCCGCGGCTTCTGAGGCTCGGAACCGTAGCGCCCGCTGTCTGGGCCCAAAAACGGGTCAGTCGCGGCCCCCGACCCGGGAAACACTCAGCCCCGCGACCCTCGGGCCCGAAAACCGGTCAGTCGCGGCCCCCGGCGGTCGACAACTCCAATATGAGGTCTGTCCCACGCAATGCCGTGCCCATGTCCGTGCTCGCGGTACTCCTGGTCGTGGGGTCGCTGGCCGTTCCCTCGACCCGTGCGGGAGCGGCCTCCGCCGCCGCGGTGCCGGTGGGTGGGGCGTGGAACTTCCAACCCGCCGACTCCCCCACCCCCGAGGGATTCACCCCCGACAGCGGCGCCCCCTACAACCCCACCACCGGATACGGCTGGACCGCCCTCGACGGCCGCAACCGCCAGTGCGGAGACCGCGGCGAACTCGGCGACCCCGAACTCGACACCTTCTGCCACGCCACCACCCGCTACGAACTCCGCAACGGAACCTGGACCACCATCGACTCCCCCGCCACCTGGAAGGCCGACCTCCCCAACGGCACCTACGAGATAACCGTCACCGTCGGCGAATCCCTCTACCACTGGTCGTCCATCCGACACTCCGTCCAGATCGAGAACACCCCCCTCATAACCTCGGCCACCACCACGACCACCAACCCCTTCATAACCGCCACCACCACCATCGAGATCACCGACGGCGCCCTCGACGTCTCCTTCACCGACGACAACCACACCAAGATCGTCTCCCTCACCGCCACCCCCGTGGCTCCGCCGGTGCCGGTGGGTGGGGCGTGGAACTTCCAACCCGCCGACTCGCCCACCCCCGAGGGATTCACCCCCGACAGCGGCGCCCCCTACAACCCCACCACCGGATACGGCTGGACCGCCCTCGACGGCCGCAACCGCCAGTGCGGAGACCGCGGCGAACTCGGCG
>JALSTE010000202.1 GCA_026983855.1 Acidimicrobiia bacterium | reverse complement strand
CGCCACCCCCGTGGACGCCTCGATATCCCCCGTGGACGATCCCGGGGAGGGCACCCCGCCCACCGCCGATTCGGCCCCCGTCGATCCCGCCGCCATGCCGCTGGTCTCGGAGTATCTGAAGCTGCTGCGGATCAGTTCGGCCGACGCGTCCCACTTCCTGTCCGGCCAGGTGGTCAACGAGGGTCGTTCGGTCCGCTACCGGGGGACGGACTCCTACATCCCCGAGCCCTTCATCGGCTACTCCCCGGACCTGAACCTCGTCGAGGCCCGCTCGGGGAAGGTGCCGGCCATGATCGCCGTCGACTTCGACCGGCTGGATGATCCCATCCGGCCTGACATCGCCACCGCCATCGCCCTCGACCACTGGTCGCGGGGAGGGGTGCTCATGGTGCGTTCGGAGTTTCCCAATCCCCTCACCGGGGGGGTGGCGACCGATCAGGGGGGTCTCGACCCAGTGGCCGTCAACGCCCTGTTCGAGGACGGCACACCCGAGCGGGCCCGATGGCTGGCCCTCGTCGATGGCTATCTCGATGGGTTGCGCCTCTTGCAGGACCAAGGTCTGGTCGTGCTCTGGGTGCCCCTCGCCGACCCGTTCGGCTCAGGGGGCTACTGGTGGGACCAGGGCCATCTAACCGACTCCCAGTACCGCGCCCTGTACCGCGACCTCGTGAATAGGGCCGGATCGGCCGGCATTCACAACGTGCTGTGGGGTTGGTCGGTCCAGGCCGAAGTCTCCTCCCCACTGGACCGCTATCCCGGTGACGGACTCGTCGACGTGGTCGGGTTCTCCCTCCACAAGGCCGTCTCCCCCTCCGAGATAGCCCCGGCCTACCTGGGACTTCAGGCCGCCGACCTGACGGCCCGGCACCCGGTGGTGATCACCGACTTCACCCCCGGTCCGTCCGGGGGACCGCTGGCCAGTGAGTACGACATGGTCGATCTCCTCAACTCCATCCGCAACGGGATGCCCCGGGTGGCGGCGGTGGTGAACGGGTTCGACACCTCGTCGCTGGCCGCCCTGACCTCGTCGGAGTACCTACGGGACGAGGCGGTCCTCACCGCCCGCGAACTGCACTGGAGCGGCCTGCCCGCCATCGTGCGCCTGAACGAGATCGTCGGTCCTCAGCGCGACCTGGTGGGAGGGGACGCCGAGACCGTGCACGACGTGACCGTCGAGGTGGCCACCTCCCCCGCCACCCGGGTCACCCTGCAGTGGGGACCCGACACCGACTACGGCAACGAGGACGACACCGGCGCCGCCGGAGACCCCAGCGATTTCCACCGGATCAGGATCGAGGCTGTTCCCTGCGGGACCACGCTCCACTATCGGATTGACGTCGCCCTGGACGGCGTCGGCGACGTCACGTCCACCGACAGGAGGGTCACCACCCCGGACTGCCCCGGAGATCTTCTGCTCTCCCTCCGGGACCGCCCCTGACCATCCCCCCCTCCGGCGACACCCCCAACCCCCACCCAACCACCCATCTCTGAGCGCGCCGGACCACCAGAGCGTCCCCCGCACTCACAAAACCCGAACGGACCCCGAAGGGACACCCCCACCCAACCACCCCATCTCTGAGCGCGCCGGACCACCACAGCGCCCCCCGCGCTCACGGATGGGGGGATGGCCGACGCCGGCGCTAGCCTCCCGGTCATGGCGGAAATGGCAGAGGGGGAGACGACGGCCGAACTGATGGCCCGGGCGGCACGGATCCGCGACCTGGCCCACGGCAACCGGGTCACCTACTCCCCCAAGGTGTTCATACCCCTGACCATGCTGTGCCGGGACCGCTGCGGCTACTGCACCTTCGCCCAGCCCCCGGCCCGCCTGGACTCCCCCTTCCTGGAACCCGGGCAGATCCTCGACATCGCCCGGGCCGGGGCGGAGGTCGGGTGCCACGAGGCCCTCTTCACCCTGGGTGAGGCGCCCGAGGATCGCTACCCCGTGGCCCGGGAGTGGCTGGACGACCACGGATACGGGAGCACCGTGGAGTATCTCGTGGCCATGGCCCGCATGGTCCGGGACCAGACCGGCCTGTTGCCCCACGCCAACGCCGGTGCCCTCGACGCCACCGACCTGGCCCGCCTGCGCCCCGTCTCCCCCAGCCAGGGCATGATGATCGAGACCCTCGCCGACCTGCCCTGTCACCGGGGCGCCCCCGACAAGGAGCCCCGGCGTCGTCTGGCCACCCTGGAGGCCGCCGGGGAACTCTCCATACCCTTCACCACCGGAATCCTGGTGGGCATAGGCGAGACCGAGGGCGACCGTGTTGAGGCCCTCGAGGCCATAGCCGCCTCCCACCGACGCCACGGCCACGTCCAGGAGGTGATCGTCCAGAACTTCCTGCCGAAGCCGGGCACCGCCATGCACGCCCACCCCCCCTGCCCGCCGGAGGACTACCTGAGGGCGATCGCCCTGGCCCGGATCATCCTGCCCCCCGAGATCCACCTCCAGGCCCCGCCCAACCTGTCCGACGACTTCGGCCGGCTGCTCGACGCCGGTATCGACGACTGGGGCGGGGTCAGTCCCGTCACATCCGATCACGTGAATCCCGAGCGACCCTGGCCCGCCCTGGAGCGCCTGGACGAGGTCACCCGGGAGCACGGCCATCAGCTCGCACCCCGGTTGACCCTGCACCCCGAGTTCGCCCTCGACCCCGAACGGTGGTTGGATCCCGAGAATCACTTCCCGGTCATGGACCGCTCCGACGCCGAGGGTCTCGGCCGCGACGATCCCGGCTCGGTCCTGCCCGAGCAGACGGTGGCCGCCACCGATGTCGGGGCCGGGGCCGACTTCGTGCTCGCCGGCGAGAACTCCACCGCCTGGTACGCCGGGGCCCCGAATCCCCCTCCCCGGCTGATCCCGGGCGAGCCCGCCTCCTCGGGACCGGTACTCGAGGTCCTCGACGGTGTCCGCTCCGGACACGAACTCGGTGAGGACGAGATCGTGACCCTCTTCTCCGCCCGGGGTGGGGAGGTGGCGGCGGTCGCCGCCCTGGCCGACGAGATACGGCGGGAAGTGGTCGGCGACACCCTCACCTGGGTCCACAACCGGAACATCAACTACACGAACGTCTGCACCTTCAAGTGCCGGTTCTGTGGGTTCTCCAAGGGCCCCCTCTCGCTGAACCTCCGGGGAAGGCCCTACCTGCTCACCCTCGACGACCTCCAGGAGAGGGCGATCGAGGCCGCCCGTCTGGGAGCCACCGAGCTGACCCTCCAGGGGGGGATCCACCCGAGTTTCGACGGCGACTACTACATAGAGGTGGCCCGGGCCATCAAGGACGTGGTGCCCGACATGCACCTCCACGGGTTCACCGCCCTGGAGGTGATGGAGGGGGCCCGTCGCCTCGACGTAGATTTGGCGGAGTACCTGCAGATGCTCATCGACGCCGGCCTCTCCTCCCTTCCGGGCACGGCGGCGGAGATCCTCGACGATCCCATCCGCGAGATTCTCTGCCCCGACAAGATCAACACCGAGGAGTGGTTCGAGGTCCACGAGACGGCCCACGCCCTGGGCCTGAGATCCACGGTCACCATCATGGCCGGGGCGGTCGAGCGGCCGGTGCACTGGGCCCGCCACCTCATCAGGATCCGGGAGCTCCAGAAGCGAACCGGGGGCTTCACCGAGTACATACCCCTGCCGTTCGTGCACATGGCCTCACCGATCTACCTGCAGCGCCGGGCCCGCCGGGGGCTGACGTTCCGGGAGACGGTCCTCATGCACGCCGTGGGGCGGATCCTGTACCGGGGCCTGATCGACAACGTGCAGGTCTCATGGGTCAAGATCGGTCTCGACGGGGCTCGCCAGATCCTCCGGGCGGGGGCCAACGACCTGGGCGGCACCCTCATGGACGAGAACATCAGTCGGGCCGCCGGGGCCGCCCACGGTCAGGCCCTCACCCCCGAACAGTTCCGGGACTTCGCCGAGAGCACCGGCCGACCGCTGCGGCAGAGAACGACCCTCTACGGCCACGCCGACGGCCGCCTCGACTTCCGCCCCGGACCCGACCGCGGCGGCAGGGACGGGTTGAAGGCCTCCCGCCGCTCACTCATTCCCGTCAACGAGGTCCCCTCGCCGACCTGACACCCCCCGTTGTGGCACCCTTCGGTCTGACATGACTGCCTCTGATCGACCCCGCCCCGAGAACGAGTCCACCATCGGGCCGGAAATCGAGGCCGACATCGAGCAACTCGTCGCCGATCTCGACTCCACGGTGAACCCCGAACTGGCCCGCGACCTCATGTTCGGTGCCGCCCGGCTGGTCGCCGACCATCCCGACCGCCTGGACATGAAGATCGCCTCGGCCGCCCTGGTGGAGATGCGCGAGGCCTTCGAGATGTTCCGCCCCTACCGGGACCTGAAGAAGGTGACCATATTCGGTTCGGCCCGCGCCCGTCCCGACGACCCCGCCTACGCCCTGGCCCGGGAGGTCGCCCGCCGCCTGGCCGCCGATGGATGGATGGTGGTGACCGGTGCCGGGCCCGGGATCATGATGGCGGCCAATGAGGGGGCCGGACGGGAGCGGAGCTTCGGGGTCAACATCCGGCTCCCGTTCGAGCAGGAGGCCAACGCCTTCCTCGCCGGCGACGAGAAGCTGGTGGCGATGAAGTACTTCTTCACCCGCAAGTTGATGCTGATAAAGGAATCCAAGGGTTTCGTGGCCCTGCCGGGGGGTTTCGGAACCCTCGACGAGACCTTTGAGCTCCTCACCCTGCAGCAGACCGGCAAGGCGGAGCCCTCGCCCATAGTCCTCCTCGACGCGCCCGGGGGGACCTATTGGCGTCGCTGGGAGGAGTTCGTGACCGGGGAACTGGAGGCCGGTGGGTTGATCAACCCCGCCGACCGCCGCCAGTACCTGATCACCCAGGACGTGGTTCGGGCCTGCCGGGAGGTCACCCGTTTCTGGCGCAACTACCACTCAATCCGATACGTGGGCGACCGCCTGGTCGTGAGGATGCTCAGAGCGGTACCGGAACACCTGTTGGAGGAGATCAACGCCGAGTGCGGATTCCTCGCCGTCGACGGTCGAATCCTCCCCAGCGGGCCCCTCCGGCCCGAGATCAGTTCCGACGACGTCGTTGATCTTCCCCGGCTGGCGTTTCGGTACGGCCCACGACACTACGGCCGGCTACGGCCCCTGATCGACCTGATCAACACCGTCTGAGAAACACCGTTTGATCCGTTGGGCCCCGTCATGGCCCGGGCGGGTCCGTCGAGAACTCAGAGCAGACCCCGTTGGGCCCGGTCGACCAGCTCCAGGGGATGGAGGGCGGGGGCCCCTCCGGCCCGGAGATGGATCATGCAGCCCGGGTTGGCCGAGGCGACCAGATCCCCTCCGGCCCGGTCGATGGCCGCCAGCTTCAGCTCCCGGATCTCCGCCGCCTCGGAGGGGTGGGCGGCGGAGTAGGCACCACCAGCGCCGCAGCAGAGCCCGGCGTCGTCCAGTTCGGCCAGCTCGAAGAAGGGCTCCAGGACGGTCCTCACCGCCTGGTGGGCGTGCTGCACGTGGCGCAGGTGACAGGGGTCCTGGACCGCCACCACCGGTCTCCCCCGCGGAGGCGGCTCGGCCGGCTGCGGTCCCACCCGCAGGGGTATGTCCCGGCCGACCAGCCACTCGTGGACGTCGAGCACCCGGGCCGAGAAGGCCCGGGCCTCGGACGTGCCCAGTAGATGGCCGTACTCCTTCAGTTGGGCCCCACACCCCGCCGAGGGGACCAGCACCGGTCCATCCCCGTCGAGGGCCGCCATTACCTCGCGGGCCAGGTCCCTGGCCTCCGCCTCCAGCCCGGCGTGAACGTGGAGGGCACCGCAGCAGGGAGCGGCGTCCCCACTCACCCGGACCTCCACCCCGGTGGATTCCACCACCCTCTTGGCCGCGGCGAGGGTCTCCCCCATCCAGGCGTCCATGACGCATCCGGTGAAGAACCAGACCGTCCCCCGGGGAGATGACTCCAGCCGGGTCCGGCGCAGGGGAATGGGAGGGAGGGCGAATCGGGAGGGAACCAGCCGTGTCCGCTGGACCAGGGCCAGGATCCGGCTCGACGCCCGCAGCAGCCGTGGGTGTTCGAGAATCCGGTAGCCGATCCGGCGCCACCAGGGCTGATATCCGGCCGATTCGACCAGGGCGGCCCGGGTGGTCTCCAGCATGTGACCGTAGGGGACACCGGAGGGGCAGGCCGCCTCGCAGCCGCGACATCCCACGCAGGCGTCGATGGCGTCGATGAACACCGGGTCGGCCCGGCCCGATTCGGCGACCTCGGCCATGAGCATCAGGCGCCCCCGGGGCGAGGCGATCTCCTCCTGGGTGATCCGGTAGGTGGGGCAATGGGGCAGACACAGCCCGCAGTGGACGCACGACACCAGGTCCTCGGGGTCCAGCCCCAGATCGATCGGAAACGAACCTCCCCTGCTCACACCACCACCTCCCGCCCGGGGTTGAGACGCCCGGTGGGGTCCAGCCGGGCCTTCACCGCCCGGTGGAGTGCGGGGGCCTCCGTCGGTGGCGGGTCGGTCCGGATGTCGCGATGGACCACACCGACCCCCACCTCGGCCACGAAATGACCCTGGAGGTCCGCCACCTGCGACGCCCGGACCGACTGGCGTCCCTCCCGGGGCACCTCGGGCGGGCCGGCGACCGGCGTCAGGTCGAATCGGTCCGCCTGGTACTCGACATCGGCGGCGGCCCCCTCCAACAGGACGTGGCTCTCCGTGCCGTCCCACAGGATCGAGACCGGCCGGTAGAGCCCCGACAGCAGCTCCACGGGATCGGTCCCACTCATGAACCACCGGGAGACCTCGGGAAGGGGGTGACAGCGCAGTACGACCTCGGCGATGAAACCCAGGGTGCCGAGAGACCCCACCAGGAGACGGCACAGATCGAAACCGGACACGTTCTTGACCGTCGGGCCCCCGGCCCGGATCAGCTTCCCCTCGGAGTTGACGTAGGTGATCTCCAGGACCAGGTCCCGTACGTGGCCGTAGCCGAGCCGTCGGATGCCCGACCGTCCCACCGCCAGGACCCCGCCCACGGTGCTGGCGGGGGACTCGGGATCGAGGGGCACCATCTGCCCCCCGTCCGCCAGGTGCTCCTCGAGGTCGGTCACCGGAGTGCCGGCCCGGACCCTGACGGTCATCTCCGCCGGTTCATGGGTGACGACCCCGACGGGGGCACTGACCGTCCTGGTCCCCGGCCGGAGCTCTCCCCCCAGCTCGAAGTGGGTCCGGCCCCCGGCGATTCCCACCGGACCCTCCGACCCCACGAGGGTGGCGAACTCCTCCAACTCGGGGGGATGGGGCCTCAGACCCATGCACCCTCCCCCGCCCTGGTCCCGGCGCTCCAGCCGGCGTCGGCGCAACGGGAACCCCCGGGGATGATCTTGTCGGGGTTCGACAGCCGGCGGGGATCGAACACCGACCGGACCCGGTCCTGCTCGGCCAGGTCATCAGCGCTGAACATCAGTCCCATGTAGTCCCTCTTCTCCAGGCCGATGCCGTGCTCACCCGACAGCACACCTCCGGCGTCGAGGGAGGCCTCCACGATCTCCCTTCCGGCCCGGTGGACCTTCTCCGTCATGCCGGAAATGCGACTGTCGTAGGACAGGATCGGGTGGAGGTTCCCGTCACCGGCGTGGAACACGTTGATGACCTTGAGCCCGTGGTTGTCGGCGATCTCGTAGACCCGCCGGAGCACCCGGGTCAGCGCCGCCCGTGGCACCACCGTGTCGTGGAGGTAGTAGTCGGGCTCGAGGCGGGCCACGGCGCCGAAGGCGTTCTTCCGCCCCCGCCAGAGTGCCTGGCGCTCGGCCTCATCCGCCGCCACCCTCACCGTGCGGACCGAGTTGGTGCGCGCCACCTCGGCGATCCTGTCCACCGCCTCCTGCACCCCGGGCCCGAGGCCGTCCACCTCCACCAGCAGCACCGCCTCGGCGTCGGTCGGATAGCCGGCGTGGGCGAAGGCCTCGACCACCTCCACCGCCCGGCGGTCCATCATCTCCAGGGCGGCGGGCACCAGTCCGGCGGCGATGATCCCCGAGACCGTGGCCGCCCCGTCGTCGGTGTCGTCGAAGTCGAGCAGGAGGGTGCGCACCGTAGGGGGGTTCGGGGTGAGCCTCACCGCCACGCGGGTGGCGATGCCGAGGGTTCCCTCCGACCCCACGAACAATCCCCGCAGGTCGTAGCCGCTCGGCTCGGCGGTGACCCCGCCCAGCATCACCGTGCTCCCGTCGGGCAGGACCACCTCCACGGCCAGGATGTGGGCCGACGTGACCCCGTAGGCCAGACAGTGGGGACCACCGGAGTTGTTGGCCACGTTGCCCCCGAGGGAACACACCTGCTGGCTGGAGGGATCGGGGGCGAAGTGCAGACCGTGGGCGGCCACCTGGTGGCTGAGATCGAGGTTGAGGATGCCTGGCTCCACCCAGGCCAGACGTCCGGTCACATCCACCTCGAGGAGCCGGTTCATCCGGCTGGTGGCTATGACCACCGCCCCATCGAGGGGAACGGCTCCACCGGCCAGGCCCGTTCCCGAGCCCCGGGCCACGAACGGACGTCCGTGCCCGGTCGTGATGCGCACGGCGGCGGCCACCTCGGACGCGTCGCGGGGTAGGACCACCAGCGAGGGCTCGGCCTCCATGGTTGAGGAGTCACGCCCGTACAGGGCCCTCTCGAGACCGTCGGTGCGCACCTGCCGGGCTCCGAGCGCGTTCGTGAGATCGTCCGTCAACGCCCGATTCTCGGCATCCGTCCACTCGGCCAAACCACGTTCCTTTCCCGGACCCCGAAACTACCCCGCCCCGACCGCCTCGGTGGTCCCTGGGACACCGGCGGTTCCCCCTCGGACCTCATCCCGTCCGGCCGGTACCCGTCTGACCCGCGGACGACGGGGCTAGCGCTCATTGCCCGACAGATCCCGCACGGCATTCGGGTCTGACCCGCGGACGACGGGGCTAGCGTTGGTCGGCCATGGCCGAGGATCCCCCAACGATCCCGATCGATCCGCCCCGTCGGGGGCCCATCCCGCCCACCGAGCGTCGGGAGTGGGTGTCGATCGAGGATCCCCACGAGGCCCGCACCTGGCTGTTCGACGTTACCTTCCTCACCGGGCGCTGGACCTGCATCTGGGGTCGGGGGTGCCTGGGCATCGGCCCCGAGGCCGAGCGGAACAGCCATACCGGCTGCTGCTCCCAGGGGGCCTGGCTGAGCGATGAGGAGGACCGGACCGCCGTCGAGAGAGCGGCGGCGTCCCTCTCGGCCTCGGAGTGGCAGCGGGGCGGAACCACCGGGAGTCCGGTCACGGGTCTGGTCGAGGCCGAACCGGGCTCGTGGCGAACCCGGACCGTGGACGGGGCGTGTGTCTTCCTCAATGATGCGGACCATCGGGGAGGGCCGGGCTGCGCCTTCCACATCGCGGCGACCAACCGAGGGCTCCCCGCCGGTTCCCTCAAGCCCGAGGTCTGCCGCCAGGTACCGATCCGGCGGGAGGACCACGTCACGGAGACGGGGCACGTCTACACCATGGTCCGGGCCTGGTTGAGGGAGGACTGGGCCGAGGGCGGGGCCGACATGGCCTGGTGGTGTGTCGACGCCCCCGAGGCCCAGGTCGGGGAGGTTCCCGTCTACCGGGCCCTGGAACACGAATTGGTGGAGATCACCGGCTCCACCGTTCACCGCTGGCTGGTCGAGATGTTGGACTCCCGTATCGGACGCCGCTGACCCACCGGGAACCGGCACGGCTCCCCGTCCGCCCCCAGGGGTCCTCATCCGTGCCGCCCCCCGGTCGACGAATCCGACATGAGCCGGATATCTGACCTCACGGACCTCATGGCCGAACACCGCCATCAGGAGCTGCAACTGGGCTCCCAGCTCTTCATCTCCCTGCGGGGACAGACCATCGCCTCCTTCGCCGACGGGGAGGCCCGGCCCGGGGAGATCCTCACCGTCTCCCACATGATGAGGTGGTACCAGGCCGCCATGCCCCTGCTCACCGTCGAGGTCGGTCGGCTCCTCGAGCGGGGGAAGCTGAACCTGGATGATCCCGTCGGGCGCCATCTGCCCGAATGGTCATTGGAGGCCGGGGGCAAGAACGAGGTCACCATTCGGCATCTGCTCACCCACATGGGGGGGTTCGCCGGAGCCGAACTGGCCGACCGTGACATCTCCGATGAGGACGCCATCTCCCTGATCACCGCCTACCGGGCCGAGTACCGACCCGGCACCCGGGCCGGATTCCATCCCTCCTCGGGTTGGCGCATCCTGGGAGCGGTGGTGGAGACCGTCGAACGGGGTCGCCTGGACCGGATCCTCCATCGGCAGGTGCTGCGGCCCCTCCGCATGAGGGAGACGATGCTCCACCTCGGCGACGAACGGGCCCGCCGCCGGGAGGTGAACCTCTCCCCGGTTCACTGGTCCGGCTACACCGTACCCAGCACCGACGCCGAGGGTGAGCCCATCGAGGTTCCCCACCACCGCGACGTCATCCACAACACTGCCTGGCACCAGTCACGGTTCGAGCCCGCCATGAGCGTCATCGGGCCCGCCTCGGACCTGGCCCTTTTCTACGACTCCCTGGCCGCCGATCCGGGATCACTGTTCCGGTCGTCCCTGACCCTGGATCTGCTGACCTCGGCCCACCGTGTGGGGGTGCGAGACCGCACGTTCAACGGGGCCCAGGTGCCGTGGGGGCTCGGCTTCCAGGTGGCGGGATCCTTCGGCGGGTCGATGGGGCATCGGACCTTCGGGCACGGCGGTCTCACCGGTCGGGCCATCCACGATCCGGTGGAACGTCTCACCATGGTCTACCTGACCAATGGTCTCGCCAATCAGATCGACCACGAACGCCGTATGACGGAGATGACCGAGGCCGTCTACGACGTCGTCGTACCCCGTAGCTCGGGGGCCTCGGTCACGACCACCATGCCCGCCGTCGGGGCCCGCTGAGTCCCGACTGGGGCAGGGAGTCCCGACCGGGGCAGGAAAACTCCCCCTACGACCTCAACCCTCGTCGGGCTCCGGCTCGTCCTCGGTGTCGGCCCCGTACTTGGCGGCCAGATCGGCGTAGGGGTCGTCCTCATCGTCATCGGCGGAGGTTTTGGGAAGGGCCCACGGGTCGGGGGCGTCGAGGTCGAAGTCCTCGACGCTGAAACTCGAGGCTGCGTCCCGCTGGAAGCGACGTGCCTCTTCATATCGACGGTGTCGGCCCTTTTTCACCCCGGGGGCTCCTCGCTGCTGACGTTTTCTCTGATTACCCGACTCATGTGCGCGCAGGTCGCATGCAGTGTATCCCCGACCCACCACCGAACCACGTCAGAGCCCCATACCAGAGCACGGTTCATACCCGGCGGGGACTCGAGAGGGCGGTCTCAGGGCGCTTCACGCGGCTCCAGTACCAATCTGCCGTCATCGAAGAACAGGGCGGACCGGCCCTCGACCAGACTGCGGATTCGGTTTCCGACCAGATCGTTGCGCCACCCGGTCTGGAGTCGGGAGTCCTCCTCCCCACGCAGGAAACTGACGATGTCGGCCCGGGTGGCCAACAAGGCGGGATCGAGGTCCTCGTCGCGGGCCAGTTGGGATATCCAGGCCGAGATGAGGGTCACCGCCGGCCGCAGTCGGCGTTCGAGGGTGGCTCCCCCGTCGTCCCTGACCCTCTGCACCGAGTCGGGTGGGCGGTCCAGTCCCCGCTGGACGGCGGCCAGGATCTCACGGCCGGCGCCGTCGCGCAGATGACGTCCGTCCAGGCCACGAATGGACTTGAGCTGCTCGACCCGGGTCGGCGCCTTCTGGGCCACGCCGACCAGGGCCAGGTCGGAGAGCACGAACCTGACCGGCTGATCGGTTCGCTGGGCCGTACGCTCCCTCCACGCCGCCAGTTCCTGGGCCACGACCAGGGCCCGGCCCCGAAGGTGACGGGCCTCCTTGATCTTCATCCAGGCCTCTTCGGGGTCCATCACCCGGGTGGCGCGGGTCCTCATCCTCTCGGACTCGTCGAAGGCCCAGTCCACCCGACCCCTCCGATCCAGGTTGCCGGCTATGAGGGCCATCAGCTCGGCCAGGTGAACCACGTCGGAGGCCGCGTAGCGCCTCTGGGCCTCGCCCAGGGGACGCTGGAACCAGTCGGTCAGGCGGTCTCCCTTGGCCAGACGGGTGCCGAGGAACCTCTCCACCAGGGTCGAGAGCGAGGGTGAGGAGAGACCCAGGAAACCCGCCGCCACCTGGGTGTCGAACACCCGGGCCGGTACCACCCCGCAGGCCCGTTCCAGGACCTCGTAGTCCTGCTGGGGGGCGTGCATGATCACCTGGCGGACCTTCTCCAGGGCGTCACCCAGGGGCCGGGGATCGACGGCCACGGGATCGATGAGCGCCACCTCCAGTGGTCCCCCGCCGGCGTCCTCCGGACTCCAGGCCACCTGGATCAGGGCCAGCCTCGGGTAGTAGGTGCGCTCACGGTGGAACTCGGTGTCGAGGGCGAACTCGTCGGCCGCCACCAGCTCCCCCACCAACTCATCGAGGGCGGCCTGGGTGTCGACCCACCGGTGGGGGATCTGCTCGTTGGATGCGCCGCTCATTTGGTGGGGCCGGTCTCGACCTCGTTACCGGTCGCGGTCCACGCCAGCATTCCACCGGCGACATTGCGGGCGTCTATGCCCTGGGCCCTCAGGAAACCCGCCACCTGGAGACTGCGGACTCCACTCCGGCAGATGACGTGCAGGGGGCCGCCATCGGCCCTGACCTCCAGTTCCGGCACGTGGTCGGAGATCTCCCCCATCGGTATCAACAGGGCGCCTCCGATTCGACCGCCGACCCACTCCTCGGGGCGCCTCACGTCGACCACGGGAACACCCCGCTCGATCTCGGGGCCCAGGTCGGCTGCCGCTATCTCCGGTACGTGCACGGTTGAGGTCAACCTCCGTCGCTGCTGATGTCAGAGGCTACCCCCGATCGGGCACCACGGAGACTATGGGATCGACTTCGACCCTCCCGGTGGCGTCCGGGGTTCGAGGGCCCTGAGGTCCTCGGGGGTGTTCACGTTGGTCAACTCGACGGGGCTCGCCCACCTCACGACGATGGTGTCCAGGGTCCCGAAAAGCCCCCTCACCGCACCCGATCCCGAAGCCAGCCGCTCCGACACGGTGTCCCGGCATCGGGTCACCCGCCACGCCGCCAACAATGGTTCGAGACCCGTCGGTCCCTCGGTGACGGCCACCTCCGAGTCGGTGTCGGCGGTCAGGGTCCCGATGAGGGCGCTGATCAGTTCCGGCGACAGCAATGGGGTGTCACAGGGGGCGCTCACCATGAGCGGACCCTCCCCTCCCTCCGGGGTCGGTGGGGAGGCATCGGCGATCGCGTCCATGGCCGCCAGCAACCCCGACAGGGGCCCGAGTCCCCGCTCGTGGTCGGGGACGACACTCAGTCCCAGGTGTGAGAGTCGTGGGGCGTCGCCCCCCGCCACCAGAACCCTCGACGCCCCGGCATCGGTCATGGTCCGGGCCACCCTCGCGACCATGGGAACTCCCCCCACCTCGATGAAGGCCTTGTCCCTCCCCATCCGGGTCGACGCCCCCCCGGCCAGCACCACCCCGATGAACGGCGGACCTCCCGGGGAATCGACCCGCTCCCCCCCGGTCCCGCCGAACCCCCGGCCCCCAC
>JALSTE010000201.1 GCA_026983855.1 Acidimicrobiia bacterium | reverse complement strand
TGGCTGTTGTCCTGGGTCTTGTCCGTTCCGCTGTTGTCGGCCTGGGTGTCGCGGCTGTCGTCCACGACGGGATCGGTGGAGGTGCCGGTCTCGGAGTAGCCGAGGGGATCCCCGGAGCCGGGGTCGGTGTCAGTGGGGAGGACGGCCGGTGCCGCTGGTACCGATGTCGTCGGGACCGGGTCGGGGTTGGTGTCGATCATCGCCGCGATGTCGGTACCCAGGGCCGGGGTGGGCGTGTCCGGGGTCTCCACGGTGCCGACGGCAGAGGCCGGTCGAGTGTCGACGTGGGCGGTCTCGGTGCCGGTCAGTGCCGCGCTGCCGGTGACCGTCGCGAAGGCCAGGGTCACCGCCCCGACGGTGGCGACGACGTGCTTCTTGGTCAGTTTCTTCATGGGACTCTCCATGGGGTTGTTGGACCGCCCAACTGTGTTCACTCACCAGCTACACGCCGCCGACCGGATTTGGGGTTTGGTGGGGGCGGAAACTGGCCGAGAAGGAGAGGTTCGGGTTAGTTATCACTGCCGACGTCCCCGGCCCCGGTAACGCCCTTCTGTCAACATGAGTCAGTGCGGGGAAACCACCCGATCCCGAGCCCCGATCGAAGGAGAGCAAATGCACAGCCACGAGGTGGACTACGAGATCTTCGGTGACGACCTTCAGTTCGTGTCCGTCGAACTGGACCCGGGGGAGACCGTCATAGGCGAGGCCGGCACGATGATGTTCATCGAGGACGGGATCACGTTCGAGTCCAAGATGGGCGACGGATCGGAGCCCGAGCAAGGGTTCTTCGGGAAGCTGAAGTCGGCCGGGAAGAGGGCCCTGACCGGAGAATCGGTGTTCCTCACCCACTTCACCAACAGCGGATCGGGCAAGCGGCACGCCGCTTTCGCCGCTCCCTATCCCGGCAAGATCGTTCCGGTGGACCTCATGGCCCTGGGCGGCCGGCTGATCGCCCAGAAGGACGCCTTCCTCTGTGCCGCCCTGGGTACGAAGATCGGCATCGCCTTCCAGAAGAGGCTCGGAACCGGCCTGATGGGTGGGGAGGGGTTCATACTCCAGGATCTCCAGGGGGACGGGATGGTCTTCCTCCACGCCGGCGGGACCATCGTCGAGAAGCAGCTCCAGGACGAGACCCTGCGCATCGACACCGGCTGCATCGTGGCCTTCGAGCCGAGCATCGAGTACTCCATCGAGAGGGCCGGGAACCTCAAGTCCATGGTCTTCGGTGGCGAGGGCCTGTTCCTGGCCACCCTCAGCGGCTCGGGTCGGGTCTGGGTGCAGTCCCTGCCCTTCGATCGTCTGGCGTCGCGGGTCCTGGCCAACCAGGTCGGGTTGAAGTCCGACGACCAGGGCTCGGTGATCGGACCGCTGTCCAACATCTTCGAGAGGAACTGACCCTCACTCGGATCGTTGGCCTGGCGACGGAGTCCGTCCCGGCACCCCGTCGAGGGTGCCGGGAACCGGCGACGATCACACCCCGGCCCGGATCTCCTCCCGCAGTGAGACCAGCTCGGGCTGGTCCCACATGAAGAGCACCTTCCGCTCGGCGATACTGTCGCCGGTCGGCCGGTCGTGCAGCACGAACCAGGCGAAGGTCTCCGCCATGTCCTCACCGGGATTGGTGGCGGCGTAGTCCGACACGAACCGGTCGGAGTGCCGGGACCAGAACCGGTCGAGGGCCTCCCAGTAGGCGTCCTCGTCGGCGATCTCGTCCAACGCCTGCCACTCGTCGAGGATGTCGTTCCAGAACATGTCGGCGAATCGGCCCATGTAGGAGCCGTCCAGGGCGCAACCCTCACCGGTGAAGTAGGTGCGGCAGGCCTCGGCCACCGCGTCGTAGCGGGAGTTGGTGGGCACGGGGGGCACCTGATCGGAGTTGAGGGAGACCAGGTGGCCGAGTTCATGCACGATCGTGTGGGTGAACTCCTCGGTGTCGCCCATTCCGCTGATGTCGATCCCGAGGACCCAGCGGGTCGGATCGGCGTCGTCGGGGTAGACGTAGGCCGCCGACTCACCGTCACCGTCGAGAACCTCCAGGGCGCTCAACAGGTTCAGGTACCGGTCGGGGACCAGCTCGGTGATCCGGTTCCAGGCCGCGGTGTGGCGGGGGGTGGGATCCCCACCGAGGACCTGACCCCGGACCGGATAGGTGGCGGTGATGGCGGGGTCCTCGCCGTAGCCGCCGACGAGGGTGTCGCCGCCGTCGGGTTCGACCGCGCCGACATCACCGGGACCGGGCTCGGTCGTCGGAGGCGGGGCTTCGGTGGGCGGGGTCTGAGCAGGGTCGGCCCCGGCTCTGCGGTCCGCCGGGGTCGATGTCACCGGGCTCAGGGGGGCCGCGGTCGTGGATGGAGGGGCGATGGCGATCGTGGGTGGGGCAGCGGCCACCGTGGTGGTCCCCGAGGGCGAGAAACGGCTGACGATGAAGCCACCCAGGAGGGCGCTGCCCAACATGAGGATCGCCAACAGGGCCAGGGTCCCCCTCCCCAGGCGAATGGACACCTGGTGGACCGAGGTTGGATTCGGGGTCGGGGTCCCCGGCGGATCGGGTCGTTCGTGGTCCATGCTGGCCTCCTGATCGGGTGCGGACACCGTCAGGATCCCCTCACCCGATCAAGGATTGATGAAGACCGGATCGCGTTCGTATTGGGTTTGTCGGGCTCTCAGCGAGATTCCGGTGCACCGAGGACCGGCTCGGGACCGGGCCCGAGCCGGGTCTCAGTCCGGCGGCTCACCCAGCCAGGAGGAGGGGTAGTCGTCGTCCTCGCATTCGAGGGCGTCGGGAGCCAGCTCCAGTCTCCGGAACGTGTCGATCATGACCGCGTACTCCTCGGTGCCGACCTGGCCGAAGCCGGCCTCGACACTTCCCGGCTGGGGACCGTGGGTGTGGCCGAAGGGGTGCAGGGAGATCGAACCCCGCCCGATCCCCGACCCCTTCCTGCTCATGAAATCCCCCTCCACGTAGTAGAGAACCTCATCGGTGTCGACGTTGGAGTGGTTGTAGGGAACGGCGATCGCCTCGGGGTGGTAGTCGAACAGCCGTGGTACGAAGCTGCACACGACCACCCCGTCGGCCTCGAAGGTCTGATGGACGGGGGGAGGCTGGTGGATCCGACCTGTTATGGGCTCGAAATCGTGGATGGAGAAGGTGAAGGGGTACACGCATCCGTCCCACCCCACCACGTCGAAGGGGTGATCCCGGTATACGTAGCGGGTGGTGCCCGCCCCGGTCCTCACGAACACCTCTACGTCGTGACCCTCCTCGATGAGGGGCTCGGAGGGGGCGTGGAGGTCCCGCTCGCAGAACGGCGAGTGTTCCAGGAACTGACCGGTCCCCGACAGGTATCGCCGGGGGAACCGGACGTGACTGTTGAATTCCAGAGTCAGGGCCGAGAACTCCACCCCGGGGTCGAGCACCC
>JALSTE010000200.1 GCA_026983855.1 Acidimicrobiia bacterium | reverse complement strand
AGGGCCGTGGCCAGTTCCTCACCGACGAAAGGCTCGTGTCCGGGCAGCAGGCGATCCATCATCTCCACGATGGTCACCTCCGACGCCCCGAGACTCCTCCAGGCCTGGGCCATCTCCACCCCGACCACACCACCACCGAGCACGATGAGCCGCCGGGGCACCTCCGCCGCCGCCGTGATCTCCCGGTTTCCCCACGGGTTGGACTCCCGGAGACCGGGAATCGGGGGGAAGGCGGCCGCCGAACCCGGGGCCACCACCACGGCCTTCTCGGCCCGGAGGATGCGTGTCCCACCATCGGCGTCGGTGACCTCGACGGTCTTCTCCCCCGCCAGCCGGCCGTGACCGCGGACCAGCTCGATGCCAATGCCCACCAGCCAGTCCACCTGACCCTGGTCGTCCCAGTTGCCGGCGAAGTCGTTCCGGCGATCGAGGACGGCGGCGACATCGAGATTCCCGGTGATCGCCTCGCGTGCCCCGGGCACCCGACGAGCGGCGGCGAGGACCTCGGCCGCCCTCAACAGGGCCTTGGACGGCATGCACGCCCAGTAGGAGCATTCACCACCCACCAGCTCACTCTCCACGATCGCCACACTGAGACCATTGTCGATGGCGTACCAGGCGGCGTTCTCCCCGGCCGGTCCGGCCCCGATCACGACCACGTCATAGCTGTCGGGCGACTCTGTGTCGGCTCCGGCCGCAGCCGGTACTTCTGGGTCTCGAGGCATGTTCAACTCCCGGATCGGGACCGTCGCGGTCCATGTTGTTCGACTTCAGTCATCTCCGACTTCCGTCGCGTTCGACTTCAATTGCGTGGACTGGGAACCGCGCGATGGGGTCCTCGATTCCGCCCGCCGGGGTTGGCCGGGACTCCACGGCATCCCCCGAACCGGCTCAGGTCATCCGTCGACCGCGTCGGATGGAAGCCGAACGGTGAAGGTCGATCCCCGGCGGGGCCGACTGGAGACCTCCAGGGTGCCACCCATGAGCTCGACCAACTGGCGGGAGATGGCCAGCCCGAGGCCCGATCCCCCCGTGGACCGTCCCCGGGCGTCCTCCACCCGGTAGAAGCGCTCGAAGATGTGTTCGAGGTGACGGGGCTCGATGCCCGAGCCGGTGTCCACGACCCGGATGACCGCCCCAACCGGACCCCGGTGGTCGTCGTGGTCACCGGGTTCGATGGTCACCGACCCGCCCTCATCGGTGTGGCGCACGGCGTTGGACACCAGATTGGTGAGTACCTGTCGCAATCGTCGCGGGTCCACCCTGACCCGGGTTCCCCCCGAGAACCGGCTCTCGAGCCGAACCCCCTTCTCCACCGCCCGGGCGCTGTTGGCGTTCACCACCGAGTCGACGATCTCGACCAGGTCGGTCGTCACCGGGTTCATGACGAGGCCCCCCGACTCGGCCAGGGACAGTGTCTGCAGATCGTCGACCAGATCCCGGAGAACCTCCGCCTCCTCCCTCAGGGTGGCGGTGAGTGTCTCGTCCCTGGGCACCAACCCGTCCCCGGCCGCCTCCAGGTAGCCCAGAATGTTGGAGAGAGGGGTTCTCAACTCGTGGGCGATGTCGCTGGTGAGTCTGCGTCGCAGCCGGTCCTCGGTCTCCAGCGATTCACCCATCTGATTGAACGCCCGGGCCAGCTCACCGAGCTCATCCCGGGACCGCACCTCCACGGTTTCCGCCACCCCCCCGGCCTCGATCTGTCGGGCGGCCCGGGTCAGCTGGGAGACCGGGCCCAGGATCCGCCGCGAGGCCAGGGCGGTGAGGCCCGCGGCCAGGGCCACCACCCCGACGACTATCAGGATCAGCACCGGACTGGACCCACGGGTGGATCCGGTGAGACCACTTCCCGAGCGGTAGCCGATGTAGAGCAGCGCCGGCTCGGGACCGGACACGAACTCACCGTCGGTGCCACCGGGATCACCCGGAGCCCCAAGATCGGGAACACCGCTGTCGACGAGGTAGCCGAACTCCTCGAGGGTGGAGGTCACACACTGCTCGTCCTCGCCGGGAATGAGGCTCTGGGGATAGGAGATCCCGGTGTCGGGATCCACTATCACCTCGTAGTCGATCCCCGCCCCCTGCAGGCACTCCTCCAGGGAGGCACTGAACTCGGCCTCGCTGAATCCGGGATCACCACCCGTGTCGGCCACCGACAGGAAATCACCGACACTCAGGTCGAAGAGCGGGTCGAGAAAACGAGTCGGCGATTCGGCTAGGGCCACGTCCTCCTGACCGGGTGAGTTCCGGGCCGAGTCAGCCAGCACCCTGCGGCCGTCGAGATCACGGATGACGATCCTCAGGCCGGTCTCCGCGGCCAGGCGGTCAACCATCTCGTCCACCCCGTCCCATCCCCAGTGGTCCAGGGCGTAGCCGTCGAGCTGCGAGGCGATGGAACCCTGCTCCCGCAGTACCCGTTCGACCTCGCTGCGGGTCTGGTCCCGACCGATCGAATCAGCGATGAACGCCGTCACCGCCACCCCCACCAGGGCGATCAGAACCGACACCGCCAGCAACCGGGTCCGAATGGACCTCACCGGAACGACCCACCCCCATGGCCTTGAGGCCGTCCCGACCGCCGGTCCCGGAGGGGCCTCACGGGGCCTCCCCGGCCCCTGGGGCCAGATGCTCGGGCTCGGCGAAGGCGTAGCCCACGCCCCGCACGGTCCGGATGTAGATCGGTTGAGCCGGATCGGGTTCGATCTTCTTGCGGAGATTCAGGACGTGCACGTCGATCGTCCTCTCCAGGCCGTCGTAGTCGAATCCGAAGGCACTCTGAAGCAGCTCCATTCGGCTGTACGCCCTCCCCGGGTGGCGGGCCAGGACCTCCAGCACCGAGAACTCCCGGGGGGTCAGTGGGACCTCCAGTCCACCGACGGTCACCCGGTGTCGCCCGCGGTCGATGACGAGGTCACCCAGTTCCAGGAGCTCCTCCTCGGCCGCCGCGGCCCGGGACCGTCGCAACAGACTGCGGACCCGTCCCATGAGCTCCCGGGGGCTGAACGGCTTGGTCACGTAGTCGTCCGCCCCCAGATCGAGACCCAGGAGAAGGTCGTTCTCCGTACTCCGGGCGGTGATCATGATGATCGGCACATCGGACTCGTAGCGCAGGATCCGGCACACGTCGAGACCGTCGACGTGGGGCATCATCACGTCCAGCAGCACCAGGTCGGGACGGCGCCGCCGCACCTGCTCCAGGGCCTCCCGGCCGTCACCGGTCACCACCACGGAGTGACCCTCGTTCTCGAGGTACATGGTGATCAGGGCGGCCTGCCTGGCATCGTCCTCGGCCACAACGACTCTGGCCATGGTCGGTTACTCCCTTCGAAGGTCCGGTCGGCCCGGGGCGGCGTCCCGAAAGCTAGCCCGACCCTCCCCCAGCCGGTCGTGGCGGGGGAGGGTCGGACACCAGATCGGGTCGG
>JALSTE010000199.1 GCA_026983855.1 Acidimicrobiia bacterium | reverse complement strand
GCCCTCGATACTCATCGCCTACTCCACGTGCATCGCCCACGGTATCGACATGTCCACCTCGATGACCCACCAGAAGCGTCTGGTGGAGAGCGGGTACTGGCCCCTCTACCGCTACGACCCCCGGGTCACCGTGGAGGGCAAGCACGCCTTCCACCTGGATTCGTCCCAGCCCTCCATCCCCTTCGCCGACGTGGCCCGCTCCGAGGCCCGCTTCGCGGTGCTGGGTCGGACCCATCCCGAGGAGGCCCGCCGGCTGGGTGCCCTGGCCCAGGCCGACATCGACGAGAGATGGCACCTGTACGAACAGTTCGCCGACCTGGACCGCCACATCCCCGATGAGACGGCCGACGAGGAACCCTTCGCCGCCCCCGCGACCGACACGGGGAGATCCGGCGATCAGGGGGAGAGGAAGCAGCCATGAGCGTGGATCTGACGACCGGCTACCTGGGGCTCGAACTGGCCAACCCCCTGGTGGCCTCGGCCTCACCCCTGACCGGCTCACTGGGTTCGCTGCGGCGCCTCCAGGACGCCGGGGTGGGGGCGGTGGTGCTGCCCTCACTTTTCGAGGAGCAGGTGGAGCACGACCAGTTCCAGATCCACCAGGTGCTGGACTACGGCGCCGGTTCCTTCGCCGAGGCCGCCGCCGGCTACCTGCCCGAGGCCGGGGACTACAACCTCGGCACCGACGGCTACGTGAGGGAGCTGGAGGACGCCCGCAAGGAGCTCGACCTCCCCATCATCGCCAGCCTGAACGGCACGTCCAGGGGGGGCTGGGTCCGCTACGCCACCCGGCTGGAGTCGGCGGGGGCCGACGCCCTGGAGCTCAACATCTACCTGATCGTCACCGATCCCGGGCAGGACTGCGCCACGGTGGAGCAGCGCTACCTGGAGCTGGTGGAGGCGGTGGTGGGGGCGGTCGACATCCCGGTCTCGGTGAAGATTAGTCCGTTCTTCAGCTCCCTGCCCCACATGGCCCGCCGCTTCGAGGAGGCCGGGGCCTCGGGCCTGGTGCTGTTCAACCGCTTCTACCAGCCCGACATCGACCTCGACGACCTCACCCTGGTACCGAACCTGGTGCTCAGCACCCCCGACGAACTGCGCCTGCCCCTGAGGTGGATCGGGATCCTGCGGGAGGGCTTCGGGGGGAGCCTGGCCGCCACCTCCGGTGTGCACTCGGCGGCCGATGTGATCAAGGCCATCCTGGTGGGGGCCGACGTGGCCATGATGGCCTCGGCCCTGCTGGAGGACGGCCCGGCCCTCATACCCCGCATCCTGGAGGGGATGACCCAGTGGCTGGAGGAGAGGGACTACGAGTCCACCGACCAGATGAGAGGCTCGATGGCCCTCAGCCGGGCGTCCGATCCCGAGCACTTCGTCCGGGCCAACTACGTCAGGATGCTCTCCACGTTCACCGTGCCCCTGCGGTGAGTGGGGCCGTGGGGTGCGGGTGGGGCGCCCCGGTGCTGACTCCGTTCACCGTGCCCCTGCGGTGAGGGGCGGGGCCGTTCCGGTGGGGGCTACTCGTCGAGGTCCTCGGCGGGGGGCTCGCGGTCGAGGGGTTCGGCCACCGTCGCCGCCACCCCGGCCAGGTTGGCGATGATGCGCTTGAGGTAGCGGTAGAGCATGGCCAGGGGCACCGACTCCCGCCCGGGCCGCTCGCTGTGCATGAGGGCCCGCAGGCGGTTCTCGTACTCATGGGTCAGCTCGGTGGCCTCCTCCCGGAACGAGGTGATGCGCTCCTCCTGGGGGTCCAGGAGGAGCTCCGCCGTCTCGGCGAAGGCGGCGGAGACCTTGTCCCGGGCCTCGACCAGTTCAGGCAGGTCGGGGGAGTCGGTGAACCTCACCCCCTCCTCGGCCAGGTTCAGGATGTTCTTGGCCTGGTCGCCGATCCGCTCGATCTTCTTGATGATCAGCAGGTAGCCCATCACCTGGGCCAGGTCACCGGTGCCCTGGACGGCGGAGTGGACCAGCAGCTCCCGGCGGATCCGCTGCTCGGACTCGTTGATGGACTGGTCGGTGGTGCGCACGTCCTCACCCACGGTGTCGGCGTCGGCCCCGCTGACCAGGGTGGACATGGCGACGTCGAAGGAGTGGCGGGCCTGACCGAGCATGGAGATGATCTCCTGCTCGATCTTCTCCAACCCGGTCTCACCGTCCCGGAAGAATGAAAGGACCATCGGAACCTTCTCTCGATCTCATCTGAGCACCGCCACACCCAGGGCGGGTATGACGATGAACGCACCAACAACGTAGGCGACGGCTATGGAGCGGCGTTGGACCGCCAGGTCGGCCAGCCCCCGGGCCAGCCGCAGGGGGATCCGGCGGGCCGGGGGGAAGGGGTAGAGCAGGATGATTCCACTGACGTTGAATATGGTGTGCACCAGGGCCACCGTGAGGGCCTCGGGCCGACCGGTGGCCAGCGACGCCAGCAGGGCGGTGACGGTGGTGCCGACGTTGGCGCCCAGGGTGACGGGGTACACGTTCTCCAGGGTGATGGCCCCCGAGGCGGCCACGGGGATGAGCATCGAGGTGGTGATGGAGGAGGACTGCACGGCGATGGTGATGATCAGACCGATGACCATGGCCACGACGCCCCCGCCCTGGCTGAGCACCGCGTTCACCGACCGCTCCACCCGGTCGGCGACCAGCTTGCGCATGTTGCCCGTGATGAACGCCAGGGCCAGCAGGATGGCCAGCAGGCCGGTTATGACCAGCACCGTGCCCAGCACGTTGCCCGACAGGCCCAGGCCCTCGTAGAGGTCGGTTACCCACTTGACGGGGGTCTTGACCGCCTCCTTGATGGGGCTCTTGTAGGTGGTGCCGCCGCTGCCCACCAGATTGCGGGTGAGGACTTCGGCCGAGCGGGACAGGACCCGGGTGGTCAATTCCACGGGTAGGAGCACGGCCACCGCGATCACGTTGAAGAAGTCGTGGACGGTGGCCGATGCCAGGGCCCGGCGGAACTCCTGGGAGTGACGGACGTGGGCCAGCGACACCAGGGTGTTGGTGACCGTGGTGCCGATGTTGGCCCCCATGATCACCGGTATGGCGTCGTTCACCCCCAGCAGGCCGGTTCCGACCAGCCCGACCACGGTGGAGGTGGTGACCGAGGAGGACTGCACCAGAACCGTGGCCAGGATGCCCACGAACAGCCCGGCCAGGGGATTGGACACACTGGAGAACAGGCCCTCCTGGAAGCCCGACCCCATCGACTCGATACCCTCCGACAGGGCCGAGACCCCGGCCAGGAAGAGGTAGAGCAGTATCAGCACCACCACGGCCCGGGCCCACTTGGGGGGTTCGGGACGGGAGCTCTCGGGGTCGTCGGCGATGCTCATCTGGGGCCTGGTCGTCGCGGTGACCGCCGACCCGTTCGGCGGTTCAGGACCGTCAGCAGGCTAGTGGAGTCGGCGACCCGCTGAGAGCGTCCTGATCCGGGCCAAGG
>JALSTE010000198.1 GCA_026983855.1 Acidimicrobiia bacterium | reverse complement strand
CCAGGAGGCCACCGGGGAGTTCCTGCGACGTCTGGACCTGCTCCTCGATCTCCTCCTGCCGGCCTATGTGCGGGAGGGCAAGAGCTACCTGACCATCGCCATGGGCTGCACCGGCGGTCACCACCGCAGCGTGGCCCTGGCCGAGGAGTTGGCCCGGCGTCTGCGGGCGAGGGGCTACCGTTTGTCTGTGCAGCACCGCGACGTCGACCGATGAGGATACCGGTGCGGCCCCCGGCGGACCCGACCTCGGGTCGGTGGCGCCGGTGGGGTACCGCCCGGCGCCACTGACCTCGACATCAACAATCCGAACAGCCGTCGGGCCCGAGCCCGGCAGGAGGCAAACCAGACATGACCGTCCGTGTGGGAATCAACGGATTCGGCCGAATCGGCCGCAACTTCTTCCGGGCCGCCAAGGCCCAGGGGGCCGACATCGACTTCGTGGCGGTGAACGACCTGGGTGACCGGGACACCATGGCCCACCTGCTCAAGCACGATTCGGTCCATCCCAACCTGGACATGGAGATCGTGGCCACCGACGACGGGATCTCCGTCGACGGTGACGTGCTGAAGGTCCTCTCGGTGAGGGACCCCAGGGAGCTGCCCTGGGCCGACCTGGGGGTGGACGTGGTCATCGAGTCCACCGGGATCTTCACCGCCAGGGACAAGGCGGCGTTCCACCTCGAGGCCGGGGCCCCGTTGGTGATCGTGTCCGCCCCGTGCTCGGGGGCCGACGCCACCTTCGTCGTGGGGGTCAACGATGGCGACTTCGACCCCGAGGTGAACAAGGTGATCTCCAACGCCTCGTGCACCACCAACTGTTTCGTCCCCATGGTGAAGGTCCTCGACGACGCCTTTGGCCTCCAGAAGGGGATGATGACCACCATCCACGCCTACACCGGTGATCAGATGATCGTGGACGGACCCCACAAGGACCTGCGGCGGGCCCGTGCGGCGGCGGTGAACATCATCCCGACCTCCACCGGCGCCGCCCGGGCCACGGGCCTGGTGCTGCAGTCCATGCAGGGTCGCCTCGACGGTTCGGCCATCCGGGTACCGGTCCCCGACGGATCCATCACCGACTTCACCGCGGTTCTCGACGCCGAGGTCACCGCGGAGGAGGTGAACGCCGCCTACGCCGCGGCCGCCGCCGAGGGTCCGCTGTCGGCGGTGCTGGACTACTCCGAGGCCCCCCTGGTCTCCAGCGACATCGTGGGCAGCCCTGCCAGCTGTACGTTCGACTCGGGCCTCACCATGGCCATGGGATCGATGGTGAAGGTGGCCGGTTGGTACGACAACGAGTGGGGATACTCGAACCGACTCGTCGACCTCACCATGATCACCGCCGGGCGCTGATGGGCGGTTCGGCCTTCGACGTACCCCGACTGGAGGACCTGGGCGACGTCAACGGTCGCCGGGTCCTGGTCCGAACCGATTTCAACGTGCCCATCCACGACGGCGTCATCACCGACGACCTGAGGATCCGGGCCTCGCTGCCCACGTTGAGGTGGCTCACGGAGCGGGGGGCCGCGGTGACCACCTGCTCCCACCTGGGCCGCCCCAAGGGGCATCCGGATCCCCGCTACTCGATGGCTCCGGTCCGGGCCCGTCTCAACGAGTTGATCCCCGGCGTGGAGTTGTTGGAGAACCTCCGTTTCGATCCCGGTGAGACCGCCGACGACCCCGCCTTCGTGGCCCGGCTCATCGAGGGGCAGGACCTCTACGTGAACGACGCCTTCGGGGCCTCCCACCGGGCCCACGCCTCCATAGTGGGGCCCCCGAGGTTCCTGCCCAGTGCGGCGGGCCGTCTCCTGGAGAAGGAGGTGGAGATCCTGGGCGGCATGAGAAGCTCCCCCCGGCGACCCTTCGTGGCCATACTCGGGGGGGCCAAGGTCAGCGACAAGCTGGGGGTGATCGAGGCCCTGGCCGGGATCGTCGACCGTCTGCTCATCGGTGGGGGGATGTGCTTCACGTTCTTCAAGGCCATGGGCCACGAGATCGGTGACTCGATCTGTGAGGACGACTACGTCGATTCCGCCCGCCGTCTCCTGGACTCCGATGCCCCGTTGGTGCTCCCGTCGGACATCACCGCCCTGGGTCCCGATGGGCGGGAGGTCCGTCAGATGGGACGCGACATACCCCCCGGATGGAAGGGTCTCGACATCGGGCCCGGCAGCGCGGCGGAGTTCGGGGACATCGTGATGGACGCCCGTATGGTCTTCTGGAACGGTCCCATGGGGATGTTCGAGGACCCCCGGTTCGCCGCCGGCACCCGGGCCCTGGCCCAGTCAATGGCCGACACCCGGGCCTTCACCGTCGTCGGTGGGGGTGACTCGGCGGCGGCCGTGGCCCAGTTCGGGCTGGCGGCGGAGATCGATCACGTATCCACCGGTGGGGGCGCCAGCCTCGAGCTGCTCGAGAACGGTGACCTGCCCGGTCTGGCCGCCCTCAGAGCGGCCCCCAACGCCCATCGATGACACATCCGGCCCCACCCGGGGTCGATCAGCGCAGTCAACATCGGGAGCCGAGACCCGGACCTGAGAACCCGAGCCGGACCCAACGCAGCCAACAAGGAGTCAGCCATGTCACGCAGGATGCTCGTGAGCGGCAACTGGAAGATGAACCTGAACCATCTGGAGGCCATCCAGTTGGTGCAGAAGCTGTCCTATGAGCTGGTCGACCACGACTACGACAAGGTGGAGGTGTCCGTGCACCCTCCGTTCACTGACATCCGCTCGGTCCAGACGGTGGTTGAGGCCGACCGCATGGAGTTCGTGGTGGGGGCCCAGAACTGTCACTGGAAGGACAGTGGCGCCTACACCGGTGAGGTGTCACCGCCGATGCTGGCCAAGCTCAACGTGAGGTACGTGATCGTGGGGCACTCCGAACGTCGACAGCTCTTCGGTGAGACCGACGAGATGGTCAACCAGAAGGCCCGAGCGGTGATCAAGCACGCCATGACCCCGATCGTGTGCGTGGGGGAGACCCTCGAACAGAGGGAGGCCGGTGAGGCCGAGGCCACCGTCGAGGCCCAGCTCCGTGGGAGCCTCAGGGGTATCAGTGGCGACGACATGGGAACCCTGGTGGTGGCCTACGAGCCGATCTGGGCCATCGGCACCGGCCGGACCGCCACCCCTGACGACGCCCAGGCCATGTGCGCCCACGTCCGGGCCGTGGTGGACTCGATCCGGCCCGGGGCCGGGGCCCAGGTGCGGATCCAGTACGGGGGGTCGGTCAAGCCCGTGAACGCTCCCGAACTGCTGGGTCAGCCCGACATCGACGGTGCCCTGGTGGGGGGAGCCTCGCTGGAGGCCGACAAGTTCGCCCGGATCGTGTCCGCCGGTTGAGGGGCCGGGGGACTCATATTTGACCCTCGAACCGGGTGCGTCCGGGGTGATCGGTCCCCGGAGATGGCCTGGTCGTGGAGATGGCCTGGTCGTGGAGATGGCA
>JALSTE010000197.1 GCA_026983855.1 Acidimicrobiia bacterium | reverse complement strand
CTGGGACGAATCCAGGTGGAAGGCGTGCTTGCCCTCCACGGTGACCCGGGGGTCGTAGCGGTAGAGGGGCCAGTACCCGCTCTCCACCAGACGCTTCTGGTGGGTCATCGAGGTGGACATGTCGATGCCGTGGGCGATGCACGTGGAGTAGGCGATGAGTATCGAGGGCCCCTCGAAACTCTCGGCCTCGGTGAAGGCCTTCACCGTCTGGGTGTTGTTGGCCCCCATGGCGATGTGGGCCACGTACACGTCCTCATAGGCCATGGCGATCTGGCCCAGGTCCTTCTTGGGCACCCCGCGACCGGAGGCGGCGAACTTGGCCACCGCGGCCCGGGGGGTGGCCTTGGAGGCCTGGCCCCCGGTGTTGGAGTACACCTCGGTGTCCAGCACCAGGATGTTCACGTTGCGGCCCGAGCCCAGGACGTGGTCCAGACCCCCGAAGCCGATGTCGTAGGCCCAGCCGTCACCGCCCACGATCCAGACGCTGCGCCGCACCAGATCGTCGGCGATGGCCTCCAGGCGACGGGCCCGGGAGTCCGACACCTTTCCCAGCCGGGTCCTCAACTCCGCCACGTGCCCCCGCTGGGCGTCGATGGCGGCCTGGTCGACCTGCTCGTTCTCCAGCAGGGCGGTGACCAGGTCGTCACCCAACTCGGCGGAGAGTTCGGCGGCCAGGCGACGGGCCTCGATTCCCTGCTGATCGAGGGCCAGGCGCATACCGAGGCCGAACTCGGCGTTGTCCTCGAACAGGGAGTTGGCCCACGCCGGACCCCGTCCCTCGGAGTTGGCCCGCCACGGGGTGGTGGGCAGGTTCCCCCCGTAGATGGAGGAGCAGCCGGTGGCGTTGGCCACCACCAGCCGATCGCCGAAGAGCTGGGTAAGCAGCTTCAGGTACGGGGTCTCGCCACATCCGGCGCAGGCCCCGGAGAACTCGAACAGGGGTTCCATGAGCTGGGAGCCCTTCACCGTCCCGATCCGGACCACGTTGCGGTCGGGTTCGGGGATGGTCTTGAAGAACTCCCAGTTGCGACGCTCCACCTCCAGGTGCTCGGCCTTGGGGGACATGTTTATGGCCTTGTGGGAGACGTTCTCCTTGGATCGGGCCGGGCACACGTCCACGCACACCCCGCACCCGGTGCAGTCGTCGGGGGCCACCTGGATCCTCATCAGGTGTCCGGGAAGCTGACGGCTGCGGAATCCCCGGGTGGCGAAGGTGTCGGGGGCCTCGGCGACCCGGTCGGGGGTGAAGGCCTTGATGCGGATGGCGGCGTGGGGGCACACGATGGCGCACTTGGCGCACTCGGTGCAGATCTCGGGATCGAAGATGGGGATGTCCAGGGCGATGGAACGCCGTTCGTACTGGGTGGTCCCGGTGGGGAAGGTGCCGTCCACGGGCAGGGCCGACACCGGCAGCAGGTCGCCCTTGCCGGCCAGCATCATGGCCGTGACCCTCTGCACGAAGTCGGGGGCGTCGGGGGGCACGACCTCACGGAAATCGATGTCGCTGGTGGGGTGATCGGGGTGCTCGACCCGGGCCAGGGCGGCGACCGCACCGTCCACGGCGGCGTGGTTGCGCTCCACCACCAACTCCCCGAACCGGCCGTAGGTGCTGTCGATGGCCTCCTTGATGGCCGCCGTGGCCTCCTCGAGGGGCAGGAGGTCGGTGAGGGCGAAGAAGCAGGTCTGCAGGACGGTGTTGACCCGGCGGCCCAGCTCGGCCCGGCGGGCCACGGCGTAGGCGTCTATGGCCCACAGCTCGATGTCCTTGTCGATGATCTCGGCCTGGAGTCGGCGGGGCAGATGGTCCCAGATGCCCTCGGCCCCGTGTTCGGTGTTCACCAGGAACTTGGCCCCGGGTCGGGCCAGTTCCAGGACGTCGGTGCGGGTGAGGAACCCCTCGTCGTGACAGGCCACGAAGTCGGCCCGGTCGATCAGGTAGGAGGCCTCTATGGGTTCAGGGGAGAACCTCAGGTGGGAGACCGTGGTGGACCCGGCCTTGCGGGAGTCGTACACGAAGTAGCCCTGGGCGTGGAGATCGGTGTACTTACCGACGATCTTGGCCGTGTTCTTGTTGGCCCCCACCGTGCCGTCCGAACCCAGTCCGTAGAACACCGCCGCCGTCTCCCCGGGGTGCTCCACCCGCCATTGGCGGTCCCAGTCCAGGCTGAGGTGGGTCACGTCGTCGACGATGCCCACGGTGAAACGCCGTCGGGGCTCGACCCGGGCCGCCTCGTCGAATACCGCCCGGGCCATGGCCGGGGTGTACTCCTTGGACGACAGGCCGTAGCGCCCGCCGATCACCCGGGGGGCCTCGGCCCAAGCCGCCCGGCCGCTCTGGGTCAACGACAGCACCGCGGTGGCCACGTCGGTGTGGAGGGGCTCACCCACCGCCCCCGGTTCCTTGGTGCGGTCCAGCACGGCGACGGTGGTGACCGTGGCGGGGAGGGCGCCCACGAACGCCTCCAGGGAGAAGGGGCGGTAGAGCCTCACCTTCAGCAGACCCACCCGGCGCCCCTCGGCGTTGAGGGCGGCCACCGCCTCGGCCGTGGCCCCCACCCCCGATCCCATCTGCACGATGACCTCGGTGGCCTCGGGGTGTCCCACATAGTCGAAGAGGTGGTAGCGGCGACCGGTGCGCTGGGCGAAACGGTCCATCGCCGCCTGGACCACTGCGGGCACCGCTTCGTGGAAGGGGTTGGCGGCCTCCCGGGCCTGGAAGAACACGTCGGGGTTCTGGGCCGAGCCCCTCAGTACCGGTCGGTCGGGATCCAGACGGCGACCCCGGTGGTCCAGCACGGCGTCCATGGAGATCATGTGGCGCACGTCGTCGGCGTCGAGGGTCTCGACCATGTTGAGTTCGTGGGAGGTGCGGAACCCGTCCATGAAGTGAATGAACGGCACCCGGGACTCCAGGGTGGCGCTGTGGGCGATCAGGGCCAGGTCGTGGGCCTCCTGCACCGAGGCCGAGGCCAGCATGGCCCAGCCCGTGGTGCGGGCCGCCATCACGTCGCTGTGGTCACCGAAGATGGAAAGGGCGTGGGTGGCCACCGAGCGGGCGGCGACGTGGAAGACCGTGGGGGTGAGCTCCCCGGCGATCTTGAACATGTTGGGGATCATCAACAGCAGGCCCTGGGAGGCGGTGAACGTGGTGGAGAGGGCCCCGGCCTGCAGGGAGCCGTGGACGGTGCCGGCCGCCCCGGCCTCGCTCTGCATCTCGATGACCTCGGGGACCGTTCCCCAGGCGTTGGCCCGTCGCTGGGAACTCCAGGTGTCGGCCATCTCCCCCATCGGTGAGGCGGGGGTGATGGGGTAGATCGAGATGACCTCGCTGGTCAGATGGGCGATACGGGCCGCGGCCTCGTTCCCGTCCATGGTCACGAGCTTGGTCTTCCCTGGGCCGTTCACTGGGTGCCTCCATGGGGTTCGGGGGTGCGGCGGTGCATCGGTTCGGTGAT
>JALSTE010000196.1 GCA_026983855.1 Acidimicrobiia bacterium | reverse complement strand
CACCACCGCGTCGGCCGCCAGGTGGGTGTAGCTCTCGGAGTAGAAGTCGGGTATCCACTCGAATCGGTCGGCGGAGGGATGATCGATCCGTTCCACGTTCAGGGCCGGATCGATGCCTATGGCCCGGCCCGCCCCGGCGTCGACCATGAACTGGAGGAACTCCCCCATCGAACCGCAGCCGATCTCCAGCACCGTGCGACCGGCCAGGTCGTACTTGTCGACCCAGCGCTTGGCCAGATCCCGGGCGAAGTCCACGAAGCGGGCCGAGTAGCCCTGGGTCTCCTCGTAGCGGGCCGAGTACTCCGAGAGACCGGGGTCGAAGTCGGCGTTGAAGAGGAATCCACAGTCCCGGCAGAAGGTGAGGGCCATGTCGCCCTTGGGGTAGCCCTCGGCGGCGTCGCGCGACTCCAGCAGCAGACAGCTGTTGGTGGGGATGGCCTCCTCGGTGGCCACCAGCTCCAGATCCTCACCACCACAGGCGGGACAGGTCGAGATGCGGGACGTCGAGCCCATCACACCACCTCGGGGGTGGGCACGGGAACGATGAAACGACCACCGCGGGCCAGGTACTCGGCCTGCTGGGCCATGATCTCGTCCTTGAAGTTCCAGGCCAGGAGCAGCACGTAGTCGGGCTGGTCCTCCAACAGGGCCGAGACGTCACGGATCGGCTGGTGGGTACCGGGCATGTGGAGACCCTGCTTGTGCACGTTGCGGTCCACCACGTACTCCACCAGATCGGTTCCGATCCCCACGTAGTTCACGAGGGTGGCCCCCTTGGCGGCGGCACCGTAGGCGGCGATCCGCCGGCCCTCGGCCCGGAGACCACCGAGCAGGTCCAGCAGCCCGGTCTTGACCGCCTCCACCCGGTGACCGAATTCCTCGTAGTAGGCGAAGGTGTCCATCCCCGCCTCGTGCTCCTCGGCCAGGTAGCCCAGCACGGTCTCGGACTGGTCCTCGTGGTGGCCGATGTGCCAGCGCAGGGTGCCCCCGTGCAGGTCGGGGAAGTACTCCACGTGGTTCAGCCACAGGTCGTGGCGGCGCATCAGACGGTGCACCGAGGTGCAGGAGTAGTAGTAGAAGTGCTCGTGGTAGATGGTGTCGAACTCAACGTGGCGGATCAGATCCCTCACGTAGGGGTTCTCCACGGTGATGATGCCGTCGTCGGCCAGGAGGATCTTCATCCCCCCGACGAAGCTGTTGAGGTCGGGGACGTGGGCCATCACGTTGTTGGCGATGATCACGTCGGCCCTCCTGCCCTCCCCCACCAGCTGGTTGGCCAGGGGCACCCCGAAGAACTCCGCCAGGGTCGGGACCCCGATGGCGTTGGCGGCCTTCGCCTGGTCGGGGGCGGGATCGATTCCGAGTACCGGAACACCCTCCTCCACGAAGTTCTTGAGCAGGTAGCCGTCGTTGCTGGCCAGCTCCACCACCAGGTTGTCGGGGCCGAGCCCCCGGCTCTCGATGAGACCCAGGGCGTGTTCACGGGAGTGCTTCAGCAGGTGATCGGAGAAGGAGGAGAAGTACAGGTAGTTGTCGACGAACAGCTTTTCGGCCGGGACCGACTCGGTGATCTGCACCAGGGCCGACTCGGGGCAGAACGCCACCTGGAGGGGGAAGCGGTCCTCGGGCCGGTCCAGGTCCTCGGGGCGGACCAGGGCGTCGGCCAGGGGGGTGACCCCCAGGTCCAGGAACACCCTCAGGTCGGTACTGCCACTGGCGGCGCATTCGGTGATCTTCATGGTGGTCCGCTCCCTCAGTGCTGCCAGCGCAGGTGGGCGTCGAGACGGTGGGCGTCCATCAGCTCGGTTATGTGACGGACCCTCATGAACGTGGTCTCCTCGAGCTGCTCGAGGGTCAGGCCGTTGCGGAGGTAGTCCTCGTAGAGTTGTTCGGCGCCCTTGCGCACCGTCCACTTGGTCTCGAATCCGACCGCCCGGGCCAACTTGTCGCAGTTCACCCGGTAGTTGCGGATGTCGTTGAAGGCCTCGTCGGACAGCACGACCTTGCTGTTGGGCACGACGTCACCGACGATCTTGGCCACGTCGCGGATCTGATAGTTCTCCTCGGTGGAGCCCACGTTGAACGGCTCGTCGTGAACCACCTCCCGGGGGGCCTCCAGGAGGGCCAGGAACGCCCGGGAGATGTCCTCGACGTGGACCAGCGGGCGCCAGGAAGTACCGTCGCTCTTGAGGAACACCTCACCGGTGGTCACCGCGAACCCGGTCAGGTTGTTGACCACCAGGTCACCGCGCAGACGGGGGGAGGAGCCGTAGGCGGTGGCGTTGCGCAGGTAGGTGGGACTGAAGTCGTCGTCGGCCATGGCCGAGAGGTCCCGCTCGGCCAGGACCTTGGACTCACCGTAGGGGGTGACGGGATTGAACTCCCCGGACTCGTCGATGGGGGCGTCACCCTGGGCCCCGTAGAGGCTGCACGACGAGGAGTGCAGGAACCTGGTGGCACCGGCCGCCTTGGCCAGCTCGGCCAGGTGGATGGTGCCCCGGTGGTTGATGTCGTAGGTGATGTCGGGATTGAGGTCCCCGAGGGGATCGTTGCAGAGGTTCGCCAGGTGGATCACGGCGTCCACCCCGGCCACGTGCTCGGGCCGGGCGTCACGGACGTCGATGCGGGCGGCGGGAATGGCGGGGACGTCCTCACCAAACACACAACCCTCGAACCAGTAGCTGTCGAGGCCCACGACCTCGTGGCCCGCCTCCTGCAGTAGGGGTACGAGGACGGTGCCTATGTACCCGTCGTGGCCGGTGACCAATACCTTCATGATGTTCTCTCAAGCTGGGGGGAATCGGATGGGGGGTGTGTCTGCCTGGCGGGGCCGGGGCCCGACTCGGGTTACCAGACCTTCCAGGGGGGCTTGGTGGCCCAGAGTTCCTCGAGTCGCTTTTTGTCGCGGATCGTGTCCATGCACTGCCAGAAGTCGTAGTGCCGGTAGGCCATCAGCTCACCGTCGGCGGCCAACCGCTCGAGGGGCTCCTTCTCGAACTGGGTGTCATCCCCGTCGATGTAGTCGAACACCCCGGGCTCGAACACGAAGAAGGCGCCGTTGATCCAGCCCTCGCCGGTCTGGGGTTTCTCGGTGAACTCCACGATCTTGTCACCGTCGAACTCCAGGTGACCGAAGCGGGCCGGGGGACGGGCCGCGGTCAGGGTGGCCAACCGACCGTGCGAGCGGTGGAAGGCCACCAGGTCGTTGAGGTCGACGGTGGACAGACCGTCGCCCCACGTCACCATGCAGGTCTCCTCCCCCAGGAACGGCGCCAGACGCTTGATCCTGCCCCCGGTGGCGGTGTCCTGACCGGTCTCGATGAGGTCCACCCTCCAGTCGGGACGCTCGTCGTCCTCCAGGGAACTGACCGCACCGGCCCCCACGTCCACCCGGAGATGTCCGCCGAGCCGGGCGTAGTCGGAGAACCAGCGCTTGATGTAGTCGCCCTTGTACCCGAG
>JALSTE010000195.1 GCA_026983855.1 Acidimicrobiia bacterium | reverse complement strand
TGACGGTCATAGATCTCCAGGGCCGGCTCCGGCTCGTCCCGGTCCAGGTGGAACACCGCGGTGTGCCACCAGTTGTGGGTGTACATGAAGGAGTTGCAGTCGGCCCAGGTGTCGGACAGGGAGTGCATCCACTCCACCCCCTCCTGCAGGCGCCCCTGGGAGTCCAGGCAGTGGGCCACGGCGTGATGGGCCCAGGGTTCCCGCCTCCTCATCGAGGTGGCCAGGCGACCCTCCCGCTCGGCGGGGGCCAGTTGCCGGGTCTGCTCCAGCCCGAAGGCGTACATCCCGTGGGCGTGGGCCCGGTCCCCGTTGGCGTCGATCACCGACTCGATCATGGCCAGCATCCGGGCGCTGTCACCCCGGTTGAAGGCGTGGTACTGCCCGAACTTCACCGAGACCAGGTCCCGGGGCCAGCGGGCGGCGATCTCCTCGTGGGCGGCCATGGCCCGGTCGTAGCGGCACCGGGCCCAGGCCTCGATGGCCTCGTGGGTGAGACGCTCCCGGGGCGTGGTCCCCCCGAGATGGGGGCGGGCGGCGTCGAGGTGGGCGAGGGCGTCGGTGCGGGCGGTGGGGGACTCGTCGAAGAGGAACAGGGCCGCGGCCAGGGAGCGGGCCATCACAGACCCGGGGTCGGCCTCCACGCCCTCGAGGATGCGACCGGCCTCGAGGCCGTAGCCCAGGAAGGCCTCGCCGAAGGTGTCGATGGCCGCGACGGTGCCGGGATGGTCCGAGGCCACCTCCAGTCCCTGGCTGTCGATCAATGCGGTTGTCCTCCGGTGTGGGTGGTGTGAAGGCCGGTCGGCCCCCGGTCGCGGGGTCCGCCGTCTACAGCGGTGGTTCGAACCGGCCGTCCACCGCCGTCCAGCCCCCGTCCACGAAGAGGATGGTGCCGGTGACGAAGCTGGCGGCGTCGGACGCCAGGTACACGATGGCCCCGGTCTGCTCGGCCGGGCTGGACCAGCGGCCCAGGGCGCTGATGTCGGAGTAGGCCCGGTACCACTCGGGGTCGGCCTTGATGGGGGCGGTGAGGGGGGTCTCCACCACCCCGGGACCCACCGCGTTCACCCGGACGCCCTTCGGTCCCAGCTCGGCGGCCAGGGTCTTGACCATGAGCAGGGTGCCGGCCTTGGTGGCGGCGTACACCCCCTGCCCCGGTTCGACGGTCTGGGAGCGGACCGAGCTGAGCACGATGATCGATCCCCGACCCTGATCGGCCATGTGGCGACCGGCCACCCGCAGGGCGTTGAAGGTGCCCTTGAGATTGAGGTCCACCACCCGGGAGAACTCCTCGGCGGTCATGTCGAGGAGTCGCTTGCGCACGTTGATCGACGGGGTGCACACCATGATCTCGATGTCGTCACCATCGGCGCTGAAGAGGGCCTCGATGGAATCGGCGTCGGTGATGTCGGCGGGGGCCGAGGAGGCCCTCCCGCCCTGGGCCACGATGGCCTCGGCCACCTCGCCGGCCCGTTCGGCGTTGAGGTCGGCGCAGAGCACGTCGGCCCCGTGGGCGGCCAGGGCCTGGGCCGCGGCCTCACCGATGCCCGAGGCGGCCCCGATCACCACGGCCCTCTTGTCGGAGAGGTCGAATAGGCTGCGGTATTCCGCCAGCGTGGTCATGGGCCGCGTCCTGGTCTCGGGGTCCGGTTCTGCGGACTAGACCTTATGCCCCGGGACGCCGGTGGTAGAACACCCACCGGGGCCGGGGTCCGACAACCGGGAGGCGGTCCGGACCGCGCTGAGAGGGATCGCAGCTACAGAGGCAGAGGGAGGACCGACCATGGGTCACGCAGCCCGGGACGGGCGGCACGGGGAGGTGGAACGCTGATCCCCTTCATCGTGAGACGGGTCCTGGTGTTCGCCCTCAGTCTGCTGGTGGCGTCGATGGTGGTGTTCTGGGTGCTGTCGGTCCTGCCCGGTGATCCCGCCACCCGGATCCTGGGGGTGCAGGCCACCCCGGAGAAGGTCGCCGCCCTGAGACACGATCTGGGTCTGGACCGGTCCCTGGTGAGCCAGTACGGGGACTGGGTGAGCGGGGCGGTCAGGGGGGACTTCGGCCAGTCCTACGTGAGTGGTTCCGACGTCGCCCCCCAGATCACCGACCGGCTGAGGATCACCCTGCCCCTGGCGGTCCTGGGCATGCTGCTGGCCAGCGTCGTGGCCCTCCCGGCGGGGGTCTTCGCCGCCTCCCGCCACCGGACCGCGGGTGACGTGTTCGTCTCGGTCCTGAGCCAGATCGGGATCTCGATCCCGGCGTTCTGGGCCGGTCTGCTGCTGACCACCTACCTGGCGGTCCGCTGGGGTCTGTTCCCCGCCGGCGGATTCCCCGGGTGGTCGGAGTCAGCTTGGGGATCGCTGAAGTCGTTGATCCTGCCCGCGGTCAGCCTGGCCCTGGTGCAGGGGGCGATCCTCACCCGCTACGTCCGTTCCGCGGTGCTGGAGGTCATGAGGGAGGACTTCGTGCGCACGGCCCGGGCCAAGGGACTCACCCGTCGGGTCGCCCTGCGCCGTCACGGGTTGCGCAACGCCGCCATTCCGGTGGTCACCATCCTGGGACTGCAACTGGCGGCCCTGCTGGCGGGGACCGTGGTCATCGAGAACGTGTTCGTCCTGCCGGGTCTGGGTCGGCTCCTGGTCCAGGCCATAGGGCGGCGGGATCTGCTGGTCGTGCAGGGGGTGACCCTGGTCATCACGGCCACGATCCTGGCCGTGAACCTGGGCGTGGATCTGCTCTACAACCTCCTCGACCCCAGGCTGAGGACCCGATGAGTTCGGGGACCCGGCGGCGACGGAGGCCGGCCACGAACCTGGTGGTGGGGGGTCTCATCGTCATCGGGATCGTCGTGGCGGCCCTGGTCAGCTTCGTGTGGACCCCCCACGACCCGACCCTGGTGGACGTGCCCAACCGGCTCAAGGGGCCGCTGTCGGGGGGCAACGTCCTGGGTACCGATCAGTTCGGTCGCGACATCCTCAGCCAGCTCATGGTGGGGGCCCGCACCGTGCTGTTCGTGGGGATACTGGCGGTGGGCATGGCCGTGGTCGTGGGCGTCCCCCTGGGGGCCGTCGCCGCGGTGAGGGGAGGCTGGATCGAGGAGGCGGTGCTCCGTTTCTCCGACGTGATGTACGCCTTTCCCGCCATCCTGATGGCGATCCTGCTCACCGCCGCCCTGGGACCGAGCACCACCGCGGCCATGATCGCCATCGGCATCGCCTACATCCCGGTGGTGGCCCGGGTGACGCGGGGATCGGCCCTGGGGGTTCTCCAGCGCGACTTCATCTCCGCCGCCTACAGCTACGGACGCAGCCGCACCTACGTGTTCGTGCGTCACGTGATCCCCAACATCTCCTCGGTGCTGATCGTGCAGGCCACGGTGATGTTCGCCCTGGCGATCCTGGCCGAGGCCGCCCTCAGCTACCTGGGCCTGGGCACCCAACCCCCCACCCCCTCGTGGGGGCGCAG
>JALSTE010000194.1 GCA_026983855.1 Acidimicrobiia bacterium | reverse complement strand
CACGCGGGAACTCGAAACGCACGAGCAGGACACGATCGGCCGGATCGAGCACCACCGCTCGCACAGCCCGACGGATCCGAAGCCTGTCACCACCCATCCCCAGGATGCTACGGGCTTCCGCCAGACCCGGATCGAGGGTGGGGGCGACGGCATCGGCGATGGCCACCGAGGGGGCGCCGAACCCGCTGGCCCACGCGCGTCGTCACTCACTCGACCGAGGGCGCCGATGCCGCCGGGCGAGACCAGCGTCGCCCACCCTCCGGAGCGGGCGACGACGACCGTTGGAGCATCGACGCTGAGGCCCTGAGTCGATCTCGACGTGGCCCGCTTCCGTCCCAGGTTCCAGCCGTGCCCTCGCCTCTGCCACGCGCATCAGAACCCTGCCGTACATACGACGTCGCCTTCGTCGCCACGACCGGGCGTCACCGATTGGACGTCGCGCCACTGCCGGCGGTCGGCGGAACCGTGACACCGCTTGTACTTCCGCCCCGAGCCGTAATCAACAGTGACCTCCCCGGCGTTTCCCACCGACGGGTCGCCGCCCACCTGGGTCGGGACGGGCTCGGCTTCACCGCCGCGGATGGCGGGCCGTTGCGGCTGCATCTGTGTCACCGGCGGTCTGGTACCCGGCCGCGCGTTTGTCGGTGGGTGAGCCGATGGGTCCCCATGACCTCCGCCACATCCACGTCGCCCTGCTCATCGCCGAGGGCTAGGGTCCCCACGTCATCTCCCAGCGGCTCGGACATGCCTCGATCCGGACCACCTACGAGGTCTACGGACCTCTGTTCGAAAGAAGGGACCGGGAGGCCGCCGACACTCTCGCTGCGGCTCGGGCATGATCTCTTGAGGTCTACCCACGCAACCTTCGCGAACTCGGATAAACCGCGGCAAAGCTGGGACAGCCCATGTGCAGTTTCAGCTATCCGAACAGGCTGTTCCAGTTCAGGACCAAGAGCAGAACGAGTCCTCCGATTCCTGCCAGCCAGGAAGCAACCTCCAGCCACCGACGAAGCCGGCTCTCCTCGATGGGACCTTCGGAGGACTGGACATTCGACTTCTTGACACTGATGCGAGCCTTGTCGCCGTGCACAACGACACCTACTGCTTGGCTGGCAACCCCCACCGACGGCATCGTCCCTCCCGACGGCATTCCCGCCCGCATCTCGGCCACAAGCTCGACCAGGTTCGACCGGACGCGCTCGATCACCTCTTGAACCGAACTGGCAGACATGCTCCAGTACAGCCGCTCGATGTGCGTGTACTCATCGTTCTGGCTATTCATGTAAGTGACGAGAGCGGCTGCTTCGGGTGGCCCCAATCGGATGGGCTCTCCCCTCTTCTTCGCCTCTGTCACGAGATCGACGAGACCCGGCAGGGAATGCCGCAACGGAACCTCCTCCGACAACTCGTCCCTGACAAAGCCCGGCAACTGCAACGATGAGATCGTCTGGCCCCTGACGATGGCATTGACGGTGATGCTGTCGATCTGCAGGGGGGCAGAGATGCGGCGGTAGGCGGGGATGTCCTCACCCCGGTATCCCCTCAGTTCCCTCGATGCCCAGTCCCGAAGTTCGGCGCTCCCAGCTTTCCCACCCAGTGATAGGCACAAGCGCAGTGCCTTGACGAGGTCACCATCGATCGCTTCCTTCTCGATCTCATCCAGGAGCTTGCCCGAACGCATGTTCGGATTGTAGCCAGTGGATGGCCGCGCACGGGCATCCCCTCGGGCCCCGCTGAAACCGTCGCGTGAACCTAGGCAGAATCTCTCGAGGACCCTCCGCGGACTCGGGCGCACACTGCCACAGACCGGGGACGCCGGAATCCCTTGCGGGGTAAGGGATTCCGGGTGGTGGAGCTGATGGGGATCGAACCCACGACCTCTTGCATGCCATGCAAGCGCTCTCCCAGCTGAGCTACAGCCCCGTAGGACCCATCACGATAGCACCGGTCCATACCGGTTCCGCACATCTTCGGGTTCCTCGGGGAGGACGGGGTGCGGTCAACCGGTCGGGGGGTGTGGGTGGGGATTCAGCGCGTAGTCGGAGACCTCGGGGAGGACCGTTCGATCGCGATCTCGCCGGGTGGTGGTGGCGGGTGCGGCCCCGGGGGCGACCTTCAGGCGGCCTTGATCTGGTCGAAGATGGTCTGCCACCGGTCGGGGGCCGATTCGTAGGGGGCGTAGAAGCTGATGCGGTCCACGATGTCGCCGTAGCGCCGGTGGAGTTCGTCGGCCACCTCCTCGGGCGGGGCCACCACGGCGAAGGTGTGGAGCATCTCGTCGGTCACCAGGGCCCCCATCTCCTCCCAGGCCCCCTGCTTGGACAGACGGTTCAGCTCCGGTTGCAGGTCTCCCCAACCGTGGAGGTCGAGGACCCCGCGGTAGGCGGGGGTGGACCCGTAGAAGGCGATCTGACGGCGGGTGGCCTCGGCCGCCCGGGCCATCTCGGCCTCGTCGGCCCCGGTGACGATGAACGAGGGTCCGGAGATCTCGATGTCGGTCACTGAGCGTCCGGCCCGTTCCGCCCCCTCGGCGAGGGAGGGGATGGTTACCTCCCTGAGGTAGCGCTCGGTGGTGAACCCGTGGCAGAGGAACACATCGGCCACCTCCCCGGCGGTCCGGGTCATCCTCTCACCCACCCCGGCCAGGGCGATCCGCGGTGCCCCGTGGGGGTTGGGTCCGGGGTCGAAGAAGGGGGTCATCAGGGTGTGGCGGTAGAACTCCCCCCGGAACCGGAGGGGCTCCCTCTCGTTCCAGGCGTGCCAGATCGCCTTCATGGCCAGCACCATCTCCCTCATGCGGGCGGCGGGCCGGGACCACTCCATCGAGAAGCGCTTGGTGATGTGGGGTCTGATCTGGCTGCCCAGGCCCAGTATGAAGCGGCCCTCCGACAGGAGCTGAATGTCGTTGGCCGAATACGCCAGGGACATGGGATTGCGGGCGAAGGCCACCACGATCGAGGTGCCCAGGTCGACCCGGTCGGTGGCCTCGGCCATGAGGGCCAGGGCGACGAAGGGGTCGTGGTTGGTCTCGGGCACCCACAACCCGTCGTACCCCTGGCTCTCCTGTTCCCGGGCCGAGGCCGACACCCCACCCAGGCCGCCGGCCACCCCGATTCCCCCATCTACCTTCATGACGGTGACGCTACTAGGCATCGGCCCGGCGACCCGAGTTGACGGTCCGGTGGGTCGGAGACCGACCTGATCACGCCCGCCTCCCGTGGCCAGGGCCCCGGAGCGCCGGTGGCGACGGTCCGATCCCCGGCCAGGCGCTCACGTCCCGTGGCAGTGTTGCAGTCCATCTCTCCCGCTGGTCTAGTGGGGTCGCCGGTTGGTCGAGTGCTCTCCCCCGTGGCAACGGCCGCGGTCCATCTCTCCCGCTGCCCCGGTGGGGTCACCGCTCGGAGAGCCGGTCAGTTCTGGGTGTCGAGGAACCTCTGGATCTCGTCGGCCAGTTCGTCGCCC
>JALSTE010000193.1 GCA_026983855.1 Acidimicrobiia bacterium | reverse complement strand
TCGTGGCCGACACCTTCTCGGGGGGTCTCGAGGCCGGGGGCGAGGCCCTCACCCTGCGAAGGCCCGACGGCGGCATCGCCGACACCGTGGACTACTCCGATCCCGGTTTCCCCTCCATCGGGGTCGACGATGCGATCGAGGTGGTTGACGACGGGCTGGACAACTCCGTGGGCTCCAACTGGGCCCTGGTGCCCGGGGGCACCCCGAATGCCCACGCCGGGGTCGGGGGTGACCCCATCGATCCGGTGGACCTGCCCGAGCCCCCTCCGCCGCCGACTCCCTACGCCTGCACCGCCTCCGACGACGGCACCGACGTGACCCTGACGTTCTCGGGGGATCGGGGCAGCTCGGAGAACCTGCGGCTGGTCGGGGGCGCCTGGGTGGCCGAGGTGACCGCGGTGGACACCTACACCGTCGCCGGCGGCTCCGGGTCCGAGTTCGAGGTGAGGGCCCGGGGTGAGGGTTTCGACACCCCCTACAGCAACGTTCCCTGCTCGTTGGACGGCCCGCCCCCGCCGCCCCCGCCGCCACCTCCGGACTCCTTCGTGTGCACGGCGACGACCCTCGGCGACGATCTGGTCCTGGGGTTCTCCGGGCTCCGGGGCTCGTCGGAGAATCTGCGCCGTACCGGTGGGGCCTGGGTGGCGTCGGTCACCGACCTGGACTCCTTCACCATCGTGGGTGGCGCCGGCACGGCCTATGAGGTGAGGGTGCGGGGGGCCGGTTTCGACACCCCCTACACGACCGTGTCCTGCACCTGAGCGGTCGCCGATGATCTCCGGGGTCCCGGTCCGATCACGGGCGGCGACCGGGACCCCGGTCTGACCGGCGGGACCGCGGGTTTGGTACCGGTGCGGTCCCGAGGGGGTGGCCGGACCGGGCTCGCCCGCTCTCTCCCCCCTCCCTCCCCCCGGGGGAGACCGGTGTCTCGGTGGTGCCCAGGTGAGGCGGGTCGGGTTCCCACCGGGCCGATGGCCACCACTAGGGTCGACGGAGCGAGAACGAGGGGAGGGGCGCACGTGACGGGTGATCCGGGTCCGGCGACGGCGGGCGACGCCGCTGATGGGGACTCCGAGTTCGAGGCCTCCGTTCGTTCCCTGGTGGCGCCGTTCCTCTCCGCCGGGGGCGGGAGCGGGGATGAGCCCGTTCGGATCGAGAGGCTGAGTGGTGGAGCCTCCCGCCGCACCTGGACGGTGTCGGTACCGGGACGACCGGGGGGTTTCGTGCTCCAGGTCGCCCGGGGTGGCGCCACTCCGATGGAGTGGCAGGCCCGGGTGATGACCGCGGCGGCCCGGGCCGGGGTGAGGGTGCCCGAGGTGCTCTCGGCCGGACCCGATCCCGGTGGTCTCGGTGGTGACCATCTGTTGACCACCCGGGTGGAGGGGGAATCCATCCCCCCGAGGATCCTGCGGGACCCCGCCCTGGCCGGGGCCCGGACTTCGCTCACCGCCGAACTCGGCGCCACCCTGGCCCGGATACACGGGATCGATCCCGGCCCCGGCCCCGAGACGCATGGGGAATCGGACCTACCCGATGAACTGACCACCTACCGCGATGTGCTGGCCGGGCTGCCCACGCCCTATCCGGCCCTCGAGCTGGCGGCGCGATGGTTGGAGCGGACCCGGCCCGAGCCGCTGCCACCGACTCTCGTCCACGGGGACTTCCGCCTGGGGAACCTGCTGGTGGCACCGGAGGGTCTCACCGCGGTGCTGGACTGGGAGCTGGCCCACCGCGGTGATCCCCGTGAGGACCTGGGGTGGCTGTGCGTGCGAGCCTGGCGATTCGGGGGCGGGGGAAGGGTGGCCGGTCTGGGATCGCGGGCCGAGTTGCTGGAGGCCTACCGGGCGATGGGGGGCGCCCACCTCGAGGAGGCCGACCTCGACTGGTGGGAGGCTCTGGGCACGTTCCGCTGGGGTGTGATCTGTGCCGTGCAGGGCGCCCGTCATCTCAGCGGGGCCGAGCGCAGTCACGAGCTGGCCGCGGTCGGTCGTCGGGTGTGTGAGAACGAGTGGGACCTGCTGTCGGTGATCACCCCGTTGTCCGGCGCCGAGGGTGAGGCGGTCACCGAGCGGGCCCGGCGGGCCCTGGCCCTCACCCGGGACGCGGACCGGGTCCCCCCCGCCCTGGAGGGCCCCGGGGCCCTCCACGGCGGGCCCGACGCCGGGCAGCTCCTCCACGCCGTCCGCCACTGGCTGGGCGGCGACCTGGGCCCCGAACTCGGGGGGCGGGGCAGGTTCCACGCCCGGGTGGCGGCCAACATCGTGGCCCAGGTCGAGAGGGAACTGCTCCTGGGACCGGACCAGACACGGGAGCGTGAGCGACGCCTGGCCCATCTGGGGGTGGCCGACGGAGCCGAACTGGCCCGGGCCATCAGGGAGGGTGATCCGTCCCTCGACCCCGGGGAGGCGCTGGAGGCGGTGAGGGCCGACGTGGTCGACCGTCTCCTGGTGGCCAACCCCCGCTACCTGCTACCTCCGCCTCGTTGAACCCCTCACCGGTGGGGTGAGGGACCCAGCTTCGAGCGGGTGGTTTCCTCACCGGTGGGGTGAGGGACCCAGCTTTGACCGGGTGGGCCGGGTGAGGTCACCCAGGGGGCGAGGGGGGTGGTGCCACGACCGGGTTCGATCTAGGATCGGATTTCCTCTTCCCTCCCGTCGGCCCGATCCGGGTGGCGGCCGTCCGTGGGGGAGGGAGATCAGCGGTGAGGGTGACCATCAGCGGGGCCGGTGGACCGCCCCCGGCCGGGATCCTCGGGGAGTCGGGGCGGGTGGTGTCCGCGGGTCCCTTCCGTGAGGTCTCCGTCGGTGGGATCAGAGATCCCGAGCCCCACCCGCGGCCGGCCGAGGTCGGCCCGGAGCGGGATGTCGATCTGGAGTGGGAGGTGGGGGCCACGGTGGACGACCTGGTGGTGGCCCTCCACCGGGACGGGGCTTCACCCTGGACCAGTGGGGGTGGGGGCCTGACCGTGGACGGGCTCTTCCATCCCGGCGACCGCCTCCTGGACCACTGCGCCATCCACGAGGGGTCGGTCCTGGGCCCGCCGGGCGGGGGTCGGACCGTGGGCGGAAGGCCCCCGGGCCCCGATTCCGTTCGCTGGGAGGTGTTGGTCCTGACCGGTTCCGAGGCCGGCCTGGTGGTGGGGATCGGGTCGGTGCCCCTGGTGATGGGCTCCCACCCCCGTTCCCGGGCGACGGTCAGGGGGGTGCCCACATCCTCCCCCCGCAGGTGCCGTCTGGTCGACCTGGGGCCGCGGGGGGTGGGGCTCACCGTCCTCGACGGTGGGGTGAGGATCGAGGGTCACCCCGTGAGCCGGGCCATCCTCGATGCCGGTTCGGTCATCGACCTGGGACCCACCCGGCTCCTGATCCGGCGGCGCCCCCGACGGCTCATCCCCGCGGAAAGGGGTCCCGGGACCGGTGGATCGGGAACGGGCCGGATCACCCACACCCCGCCGCCCACCAGCCGC
>JALSTE010000192.1 GCA_026983855.1 Acidimicrobiia bacterium | reverse complement strand
GAATGGAGGGTGGCGGAACTGATCGACGATCTGATCCGCCCCGACACCATCACGGAGGCGGAGCGGCGTCACCGGGCCCTCCTGCCCCGGGATGAGCCCTACTCCCCGGAGGAACTCGAGGAGTCCCGACGGGAGGGACGCCGGGCCGTGACCCGGACCTGGCCCGAGGTCCCCTCCACCGGCCCGGGCCGCCCGACAGCGGGGGCCCGCCCCCGCCGGAGGTTCCGCCGGAATTGAGCGGGACCCGTGGACCCCACCGGCCCGTCCGACCACGGTCGCCCACGGGGGTCCGGCGACGGAGCCACACATGAGGCCCACCCCACATCCAGACCCACCAACAGACTCCGCGGCACCACGGTCGCCCACGGGGTGGTCGAGATGATAGAAGATTGCCTCTGGCGCACCGACCCGGCCGCCAGGACACCCCTCCCCGCCCCCGGGAGTCCCCACGATGTCCAGGTATGAGCGTCGGAAACAGCGCACCCGCCAGGCCCTGCTGGCGGCGGGACTGACGGCGGTCGCCGCCCATGGCCCCGACGATCTCACCATCGCCCAGGTGACGGAGACCGCCGACGTCGGTCTCGGCACCTTCTACAACCATTTCCCCGACCGGGCCGCCTTCCTCGAGGAACTGTGGGACATGCACTTCCTCATCGTCGACACCGACATCGACTCCGTCCTGGGGGAACACAGCCGGGATCCGATCCTGAGATTCGCGGTCGCGGCGGGAATAATGGTCCACCACATCCGAACCGACCCGATTCTCGCCTCCTTCACGGCCCACGCCCTGGGCCCGGAGATGGAACCCGACACCCACAGGGCCGAACTCATCCGGGACACCATCAGGAGGGGGGTGGCCGAGGGGGTGTTCGCCGACCGCGACATCGAGCTCAGCCGACGCCTCACCCTCGGGATAACCAGACAGTTCATCCGCCACCACGTCGAGACCGAACCGACCGAGGACGCGGAGAAACTCCTCATGGACTGTGTGCTCATGGTCCTGGGGGTTTCCGACCCCGAACGTGAGGAGAACATCTGCCACTCGATGCAGATGCTCGACTCATGGCGAGAGACCCGGCGGTAGGGGACGTGGGTCGGCAACCCTTCGTGTTCGGTGTCGACCTGGACGGGGTCTGCGCCGACTACACGGCCGGTTTTCGTGACATCGTGGCCGCCCAGCTCGGGGTCCCCCCCGAGACGCTTCCCCTGAACAGGTCGTGGGACTTCCGCGAATGGAACTTCCGACCCGGTGATTTCGAGAGGTTCCACCGAATCGCCGTCATCCAGCAGAGAATGTTCCGCACCCTACCGGTCGTGCCCGGGGCCCCCGAGGCCCTGTGGCGTCTGTCCGACGCCGGTATCTGGATTCGCATCATCACCCACCGGCTGTACGTCAACTGGGGCCATGAGATAGCCATATCCGACACGGCGGCGTGGCTGGACACCCACCGTCTCCCGTACCGGGACATCTGCTTCCTGGGCGCCAAGCCCGAGGTCGAGGCCGACATGTACGTCGACGACGCCGCCCACAACGTCCTCGGCCTCCGGGAACTCGGAAACGCCGTGATCGTGTTCGACCAGCCCTACAACCGGGAACTGGAGGGCCCCCGGGCCGCCGACTGGCACGAGGTGGAGGAGATCGTGCTCGAGGCGGCGGCCCGAAGGGGTGCTGTTCTCCACAGCCCCCTGCCCGGGCTGGACCCCATGGTCGACAGACTCGACACCCGGACCCGGAGGGCGGTGCAGCCCGAGGTCAACCCCGGTCCCGGCCCCAACCGCGGGATCGACAGCTCCATGCCCAACGGCTCGGGGCCCAACCTCCTGGATCCCAGTTGACGCCCATCCCTCCCTCCGGGGACGGACCGCCCAACGCACCCACCGTTCCCGTGGCCGCGGCCACCGTGGTCCCCCTGCGCACGGGTGTCTCGGGACTCGAGGTGCTCATGCTGCGACGCAATCCCGAGATCTACTTCGGGGGAGCCTGGGTTTTCCCCGGGGGACGGATCGACCCCGGGGACCGGGCCGGAGACGAAAATCGAGACGCCGGCGGGGACGCCGCGTCGCCGTCCACCGACCTCGACGATCGCTCGGTGCTGTCCCTTCCGAATCTGGTCGACGCCGCCCGGAGGGCCGCGGTCCGCGAGGCACGTGAGGAGGCCGGCCTCAACCTCGGGACGGCCTCCCTGACCTGGTTCGCCCACTGGCTACCGCCGTCCTTCCGTCCCCGCCGTTTCGCCACGTGGTTCTTCCTGGCCCCGGCCCCCGACCAATCGGTGAACATCGACGGCGGGGAGATCCACGGCCACCGCTGGATCCGGCCCGCCGATGCCCTCGCCGCCCACACCCGGGGCGAGATGGACCTGGTCATACCCACCTGGGTCACCCTCCATCTGCTGGTCCCGCACCCCACCCCGGACTCGGCCATCTCGGCCCTGGGTGCCGGACCACCACTGTTCTTCCACACCGACCTGAGGGAGACCGATCAGGGTCGGGTGGCCATCTGGGAGGGCGACGCCTCCTACCGTCAGCCCGATCCCCACACCCCCGGCCGGAGGAGACGTCTGACCATGATGGGGCGGGAATGGCGGATCGAGGGTCTGTGAATCGGCCACCGGAGCCGGCGGCCACGGCTCTGGCCCTCGAGGTCGACCGGGAGGACGAGGATCCGGTGTGCGGAATCCTGTGGTCCCTGGGCACCCTGGGGATCCAGCTCGGCGATGGAGCGGAGGGGGGGAACCCAATGGCGATCACCGCCCACTTCCCAGATGCGGACACCGCCCGAAGGGCGGCCGACCGGATCCACGGCCTCGGATACCGGGCGGAACTCCGCCGCATCGACCCCGACGAGTACTCCGACCGCTGGCGGCTCCACGCCCGTACCGAGCGGATCGGATCCGCCATCGTCTTACATCCCCCGTGGGAGAGACCCGAGCCGGACCATTCCGATCAACTGATGCTGGAGATCGAACCGGGGCGGGCCTTCGGCAGCGGATCCCACCCCACCACGAGGCTGTGTCTCCGTCTCCTGGTGGATCACCCACCGGAGCCGGGGTGTCCACCCCGGGTTCTCGACGTCGGCACCGGGACCGGTGTCCTGGCCGTGGCCGCCGCCCGCCTCGGGGCCGAATCGGTGACGGTGACCGAGACCGACCCGGGGGTGCACGCCACCTGGGAGTTGAACGCGGAACGAAATCGCGTATCCCACCTGATCGCCCCTGGTGACCCAGATCTGTCAACCCACACCGACGGGTACGGACTGGTCATGGCCAACCTTCTCCTCCCCACCCTGCGGGACCTGTCCGAGGACCTCATCAGACTCATCACCCCCCGAGGTCGACTGATCGTGAGTGGGGTGCTGGTCCATCAGGTGGACGAGCTCCTCGGCGTGTTCGGGGGTCTGATCCCGGTTGACACCGTTCAGGAGGACGGCTGGGTCGCCCTCTGCCTGAAACCGGAGGACCGGTGAACACC
>JALSTE010000191.1 GCA_026983855.1 Acidimicrobiia bacterium | reverse complement strand
CCGTCACAACCGACCAACCCGCCATCCCACTCATGACCCCTCCCCGGTCCGCTCCAGCACCAACGCCCCCGCCTCCCCGGGTCGGGCCCGCCATCCCCGGGGGACCCAGATGGTGCAATCGGGTTCGCTGATCACCGTGGGACCGGTTCCCCCCCTCCGATCCGTGGCCGGGAGTTCGTCGGGACGCAGGGGGCTGCGCCGGTGGGCCCGGGCCCGGATGGCCACCACCTCCACCGGCCAGTCCGGGCGGGAGTATCCGTTGCGCATCTCGTGTTGGCGGTGGAACTCCTCCAGTGAGCCGACGGTGATCTCGTGGCTCTGTCCTCCGTAGCGACAGTCCAGGAGGGTCTCCACCCGACCCTCTCCCCCCAACCGGGCCAGGGCGGTGGCCGCCAGTTCCTCCCGGGCGGCGCCGAGTTCGGGACCCCCGGGATCACCCACCCAGGATCTCACCAGATCCCTCTGGGGCGGTGCGCACAGCAGCCCCACCGCCGACAGCACACCGGCCCGGGCGGGGATGATGACCGCCGGCATGTCCAGGGCGTCGGCCAGGGCGCAGGCGTGCAGGGGCCCGGCCCCACCGAACGCCACCAGGGCCAGACCCCTGGGGTCCACACCCCTCTCCACCGAGACCGCCCGCAGGGCCGCCTCCATGTTCACGTCGACCACCGCCAGCACCCCCTCCGCCGTCACCCCCGCCCGGCCGAGGGCGTCGGTGGCGGCGGCGAGGTCGAGCCGGCCCAGGGACGGGAACTCCACGTCGGCGGGGATACGGCCCGCCACCAGGTTGGCGTCGGTGACCGTGGGCAGGGTGCCACCGCGTCCGTAGCAGGCCGGACCCGGAACCGCCCCCGCCGAACGGGGCCCCACAGTGAGGGCCCCACCGGCGTCGATGGCGGCCACCGAACCTCCTCCGGCCCCGATGGTGTGAATGTCGAAGGATGGCATGCGGATGGGGAATCCACCCACCTCCCGCCCCGCGGCCGGCTCGGGCAGCCCTCCCCGGATGAGGCAGACATCGGTGCTGGTCCCCCCCATGTCGAAGCTGATGGCGTCGGGATGGCCGTTGGCCGCGGCTATGGCCGCCGCGGCCCGCACCCCTCCCGCCGGGCCCGAAAGGAGCAGCGACACCGGCAACTCCGACGCCTCCCCGACCTCGGTGAGACCTCCCGCCGAGGTCATGACCAGAACCTCGTCGGCCAGACCGGAGAGGTTGCGGAGATACTCCCGGCAGGCGGGACGGAGGTAGGCGTTGGCCACGGTGGTGACCGTCCGTTCGTACTCCCGGAACTCCGGGGAGACCTCGTGGGAACAGGTGACGTCGAACCCCCGGGACCTGATCTCGCCCGCCACCGTCTGCTCGTGGACGGGGTCGACGTCGGCGTGCAGCAGGCACACGGCCACCGCCTCGGTGTCGGCGGGAATGTCGCCCAGGGTCGACAGATCCAGGGGGATCAGTTCCCGACCCCGGTGGTCCAGCCGCCCCCGGACCTCGAGACGGTGGTCGCGGTCGACCAGGGGTGCCGGCCGGTCGACGTCGGGGTCGTAGAGGGACGGTCGGTCCTGGCGGGCTATCTCGATCAGATCGCCGAAGCCCTCGTTGGTGATGAGGGTGACCACCGCCCCCCTCCTCTCCAGGAGGGCGTTGGTGGCGACCGTGGTGCCGTGGGCCAGGAGACGGGGGGACCCGGCCCCGAGACCATCCAGCCCCTCCCGGACGGCCCGGCCCGGATCATCGGGGGTGGACAGGACCTTGGTGATGCTGCCGTCCTCGCCCACGAGGTCGGTGAAGGTTCCGCCGGTGTCGGCCCCGACCCGGGTGATCGGCTTGGCTGTCTGGTCACCCATGAGCGGGCACGCTATCGCCTCGGGGACCGGGCCTCCCCGGTCCCCGGCCGACCGGCCGACATCGTCCACCGCGCCCCGGTGACCGGCCGACCCAATTCGTGGTTCTGCCCCTCAGGGCTCGAGGATCCAGAGGTCCTCACCGAACGCCTGCTCGAACCTCTTCACCGCCCGGCCCACACCGGGATCCCGGCCGTCCCAGACCACCACGGCCTCATCGGCGTGACGGCCCAGCCAGTCGTCCCTCTTCCTCATGGCCTTGGCGAACTGCTCCTTGGAACGGGGCTCATCGGACCCGATCACCACCACCTCACGGGCCCCGTCCCGCAGTCGGCGGAATCTCCTCCGGGACGACTCGGGCCATCTCCTCTCCACCCCGGGGAAGGGCAGCACGGCTATGTACGGGACGCCGACGGATTTCGCCGCCTCCGCCGCGAGCAATTCTGCCCCCAGTCCGAGACCGGTGGCGACGGTGAGGGCGGGGTACATCAGCTGCTTGGCCGAGAAGATCTCCGCCAACTTGCTCCTCACCCGGGCCGCGGTCGGGTTCTCCTGCCATCCCCCCAGCTCCGTGGGCCTCAGCCCGGTGGCCACCAGCAGGCGGGCCTCTCCGTTGCCCGTGCTCTCCCCCGATGAGAAGTCCAGCCTGCCCTCCCCCAGATCCGGTGCCTCAGCCCGGGGGGAATCACCCGCCTCGTGCCCGGCGCCACCCGAGGCCCTCCGGGCCCTCACCCGGTCGTCGGCGGAGGCGGCCCGGGCCTCCAACTCGACCCGAATCACCTCGTCGAAGCAGTCCCCGGCGCGACCCCGCTGCTCGTCGGCGGCGAGGGTGGCCAGGAGGTCGGCGGCCTCGTTGAGAGGGTCACCCGAATGCCCCTTCACCCAGGTGAAGGTCACGTCACCCCGCTCCCGGACCAGATCGATGAACGGCTCCCACAGGTCACGGTTGGCCACCGGCTTTCCCTGGGAGTTCTTCCAGCCCCTCCGCAGCCACCCCGCCCACCACCGGTCGTTGAAGCACTTGACGACATAGGTGGAGTCACTGATCACCTCCAGGGGACCGGCTATGTCCCTGACCGCCATGTAGGCGGCGGTGATCTCCATCCGCTGATTGGTGGTCCGGGGCTCCGAGCCGCTGGCCCACGGTCCGGCGTCGGCTACGTAGGCCCACCCCCCCGGACCGGGGTTCCCCCGGCAGGCTCCATCGGTGTAGGCGCGAGTCGTCACGCCCGCCATGGTGCCATCCCCCCGGACCCGTCCCGGGCGAAACCCCCTCCCAACCACCCCGATCCGTGTGGCCCGAATCTCCCCACATCAGCCCCCCGGGCCACGGAACCGGGAGGGTGGGGGGCGGGACTAGGGGGCCCGGGTGTGACACCTTTGGGTCTGACCCCGGGTCACAACTCAGGGGGACAGCCCGCCCCTCCCGCGGGCCACCACGACCCACAGCCACCCCGCAGTACACGAGGCCACCAGATGCTCTTCGACGGATACTCCAATCAGATTCCCGACGTGGATCCCACCGAGACCGAGGAGTGGATCCAGTCCTTCACCTCGGTCATCGAGTCCGAGGGGCGCAACCGCGGTCGCTACCTCCTCCGACGACTGCTGCTGCGGGCCCAGGAGATG
>JALSTE010000190.1 GCA_026983855.1 Acidimicrobiia bacterium | reverse complement strand
GTGGAGTCGGAGTAGGTGGTGGCACCGGCACTTGCGACGGCGACCTCGCTGTATCCAGAGGTCCCGGTCCTTCTCTCGATCCGGTACCCGGTGATTCCCGCCGTGGTGCCGGAGGCGGCGGGAGTGGTCCAGGTGAGGGTGACACCCACCGCTCCGGGAGTTGGCGAGACGTTGAGTTGGGATGCCGAGGGGGCCGAGGGCATGGACGGTATGTCCACGGCGGGGAGGTTGTCGCCCATCTCGTTGGGGCCATCACCGATGTTGTTGGTGCTGCCGAGACCCAGATTGCCGAAGCTGTTCCCTCCCCAGCACTTGAGTGCGGCGTCGTCCAGCACCGCGCACACGCTATTTCCGCCCTCGGAGATGGCGGTGGCCGTGCGGCCGGTTCCGAGGTCTATGGGTGGGAGGTTGTCGCCCATCTCGTTGGGGCCATCGCCCAGGAAGGCCTGGTCTCCCTGTCCCGTCGTCCCCTCGAACCCGTTGCCCCAGCACTTGACGGTGCCGTTGTCGAGCAGGGCACAGCTGGACTGGAGCCCGACGGCCACGGACACGGCGCTACGTCCCGTGCCCAGATCCACCGCCGGGAGATTGTCACCCATGGTTCCGGGGGTGGCGCCGTGGTTGTTCTGGTTACCCAGTCCCAGTTCCCCGAAGAAGTTGTTACCCCAACACTTCACGCTGCCGTCGTCCAATATGACGCAGGTGTGCTCGAAGTGGCTGCTCACGGCCACGGCCGTGCGGCCGGTTCCCAGATCCACGGCGGGGAGGTTGTCGCCCATCTCCCCCGGTTGATCACCGCGATTGTCCGTGTCCCCGAGTCCGAGCTGGGATGAGTTGTTGGCCCCCCAGCACTTGACGGACCCATCGTCGAGGATCGCGCAGGTGTGGTTTTCCCCGGCGGCGATGGCGACGGCCGTGCGGCCGGTTCCGAGGTCTATGGGTGGGAGGTTGTCGCCCATCTCCCCGGGCTGATCACCGATGTCGGTGGTGTTGCCCTGGCCCAGTTGCCCGGCGGTGTTGTGCCCCCAGCACTTGACGGTGGCGTTGTCGAGCAGGGCGCAGGTCTGGGAGAGGCCTCCCGCCACCATCGTGGCGGTGCGTCCGGTCCCGAGGTCTATGGGTGGGAGGTTGTCGCCCATCTCCCCGGGGCCGTCTCCCAGGGTGGCGGTGGACCCCTGCCCCAGGTTTCCCCCGACGTTTTGTCCCCAGCACTTGACGGTGCCGTTGTCGAGCACCGCGCACGTCCGTGAGTGCATGGCGGCCACCATGGAGGCGGTGCGGCCGGTTCCGAGGTCTATGGGTGGGAGGTTGTCGCCCATCTCCCCGGGGCCGTCTCCCAGGGTGGCGGTGGACCCCTGGCCGAGTTGGCCGAACGTGCCGCTACCCCAACACCGCAGTTGAAGATCGGTGTCGATGGCACAGGCATGGGTCTTTCCCAGTGAGATGGCGCGATTCGCCGTCCTTCCGGGAGTGGAATTGGCGGCGGCCGGCTCCGCTGACAGGGAATCCCCGGGAGCCACCACCGCGACCACCGTGGCAACCAGCACCGCCACCATCGACGCAAACATCCACCGGGGGGGTCTCGTCCTCACCGTTCCACACCTTTCCTTCTCCTGGAACGAGAAGGTACCGGTCATGGCTGACCAGTGGTGGATTCCCCCATTCGTCGTTGCCCTGTGCAGGTCCCCGGTACCGCGGTGCTGGGTTGTTCCGACGCCGGATCCAGCCGGCAGTCGAGGGATTCCTCTCCGATTGGGGGACACCGCTGGGTTCGGCTCAGGCCTGCTTTATCACCGCGTACCAGACCCGCTCGGCCACCCGCCTGGTGGCCTCGCCGATGTGCAGGCAACCGCGGTAGATGTCGCGGTGGCCGATCACCTGGCGGAGGTCGGGGTTGTCGAGCAGGTCGGACATGGCGTGGCGGTAGATGTGCTCCATGCGGTGTAGGCCGTCGATGGCGCCGTCGGCCTCGTGGGTGGCCCGCTCGGGGTCCTCCACCAGCAGGTCGTAGGCGCCGCGTACGTGGCCGAAGGCGTCCATGATCACCCCGACCATCTCCTCCACGGCCCGGTCGGGACCGATTCCGGTCACCTCGGACTCCCGCACGGTGTCGCGGGCGTTGGCCAGCACCACCTCCAGTCGTTCGGACAACTCGTAGAGGTCCTCGGCGTCGAGGGGGAGGGTGAAGGCCACCCGTAGCTGCCGGTGCTGCTCCCGGCGGACCTCGGTGGACTGGGCGTAGATGCGTTTGATCTCCTCACCCCGGGCCTCCTCGCCGGAGGCGGTGGAACCCCCGGCCCACGCCTCGAGGGCCGCCAGCCCCCGCGCCGTGAGATCGGCCTGGTGGCAGAGGGTCCGCAGCACGTCGGGGGACTCGGGCAGGAACAACCGGCGGGCCCGGATCCGTTCGGACCAGCGGCCGGCCAGGCGTCGGGCCGAACCGATTCGGGATTCGGGTTCGGGGTTCAAGTGATCCACCTCCACAGGGGCAGGGCCGCGAACCCGATCACGGCGGAGGCCGGCAGGGTGACCACCCAGGCCCCCAGTATCTCCCCCACGACCGGCCATTTCACGTGGGCCGAGCGTTGGGCCGCACCCACCCCGACGATGGATGACGCCACCACGTGGGTGGTGCTGACCGGCCCGCCGACGATGGCCGCCCCGTAGATCACCGCCGCCGACCCGGCCTCGGACACCAGACCGTCGAGGGTCCGCAGCCGGTAGATGCCCTCCCCGACGGTGCGGACGATGTTCCACCCCCCCGACACCGTTCCCACCGTGAGGGCGCCCGCCCCCACCAGCTTCACCCACAGGGGAACGTCGAAGAAGGCCAGATCGCCCCGGGCCACCAGCACCAGGGTGATCATGCCCATGGCGTGCTGGGCGTCGTTGGCCCCGTGGGCGAAGGACAGCCCGGCCGTGGCCAGCCACTGCCCGGCCCGGATGGGCCCCACCACCTCCCGGGTGGCCCGACCCAGCACCCGGCGCCCGGCCCGGGTGAGACCCCAGCCGACGGCCAGCCCCACCAGGGGTGAGATGGCCAGGCTGGCCAGCACCGCCACCACCCCGGCCGGTCGCCAGCCGTTCATGCCCACCCAGCGCACGGCCCCGGCCCCGGCCTCGGCCACGGCCGCCCCGACCAGCCCCCCGGTGAGGGCGTGGCTGGAACTGGAGGGCAGGCCCTTCCACCACACCAGCAGGTTCCAGGCCAGGGCCCCGGTGAGCCCGGCCCCGACCACGGCCATGGTGCGTTCGGGTGACACCCTCACCAGGGTCCCGAACGTGTCGGCCACCGCACTCCCCGCCAGCAGGGCCCCGGCGATCTGGAACACCCCGGCCACGGTCACCGCCTGACCGGGGGTGGCGGTGCGGGTGGTGATCAGGGAGGCGATGACGTTGGCGGCGTCGTTCAGTCCGTTGGTGAACCCGAAGAAGACGGCCAGGAGGATGACCAGCAGCAGAACGGCCACCAGATGCCCGACCGGACCGGTCTAGGAGGCGGCCCGG
>JALSTE010000189.1 GCA_026983855.1 Acidimicrobiia bacterium | reverse complement strand
CTCCTCTCGAAAAAGTGCCCTCGTTCCTCCATGGGCCCCAGCGGTGACACTTTCTCTCTGGCGGGGCAGGGCACCCGGTTCCCGGGCCCCGGGATCGGTTCCGGGCCGGATGTCGCGGGGTCATCACCCGGTTCCCGGGCGCCGGGATCGGTCCTCCGTACAGCCGAGAGGGGCGGTCCCCGGCCGGGTCACCGACTTCGAGAGGGTGTCACGACGGCACCCGGGATCGGTTCCGGGCCCGCGGGGAGGGACCGGGGCGGTGGGGGACTCTCTCAGCCCGGGTGGTCGAACCGGCGGACGGTGAAGGCCAGGGCGGCGGGAAGCGACTCCAGGGGCAGGAGTCCGGCCTCGGCCGCGGTGACCGCCGGTATCGGGATTTCGAGCCTCAGGGCGAACTCCTCCACCGTCTCTCCGGCTGTCCCCCTGATGGCGGCGACCGTGGCCGCCACCCGGGGATTCTCCGCCCCCTCCCGCCGCAGCCGTTCGGCGTAGCGGTCCCGCATCCGGACGAGGTCGACGGGCACGGCCGTCGATGGTGTGGGGTCCGGATGCGGGGGCTTCACGCCACCCTTTCTACCCCGTGGGCCCGGAGCCGGACCTCCACCCGGTGGCTTATCTGGCGGACGTTCGCACCGGTGAGTCCGAACATGTCGCCCACGGTGCGGGAAGGTTCGGGGTCCCCGTGGAACTGCTGGAGGCGGTACTGGATGTAGACCATGACGTTTCGCCGCTTTACCCCCGACACCGCCTCCAGGAAATGGGCCACCTCCGGACGGGTCTCGGCCAGGACCTCCAGGCGGGCCATCCAGTCCGGTTCGTTGATCTCCCACGGCTTGGGGGGTGGTCGGTCCACCTCACTCATCTCGGCCGTCTTGACGGGGTCGATCGGAACGGGGCCGAACAGTTGGGACCGGATAAGGGGGATGAGGGCCCGGCGGGCCCACACCCATGGCAGGGCGCCACCATCGGGTCGCCAGGAGCCGGCCATGTCCGCCAACCTGAGGGCGCAGTCCATGACCAGGTCGCCTACCTCCGTCTCGTTCACGGAGACGTTGTCGGTGCGGGCGACCCAGCGGACGAAGGCGGCCAGTTCACCGCCGAACACCTTCACCAGGCGGAAAACCATGGCCCGATCTCCATCGGCCATGGCGGCCATGATCTTCTCGAGTTCGTCTCGGCGGCGGGGATCCATGTCTGTTCCTGTCTCTCGGGGAAGTACGACCCCGGTGGGAAACCCCGTTGGCGGGGGTGCAGGGTTCCCGCGGAACCCGCTCCACTGCCTCAGTTCTCCCTTTTGGGATCTGAGACCAGTATCGAGAGGGGGTGAGACAATTACAGTCATGTCATTTCTGGATTCAGGCTGATTTCATAGGTTCGTGACGGGTCCATCACTTGGTGGGAAGGTCGTAGTGCCTATTTCCCGGGCCGTTCTCAGTTCTTGGCGACGAGTTCGATCTTCTCGATCCGGAAACTCGGGACGGTGTTGGAGCCTCCCATCGCGGTGTCGTAGGTGAATGCACCCAGACCGGTGGCCCAGACCTCCACGAAGTCGTCGCCGTCGATACCGTCCAGTTCGGGACAGTCCGTGCGGAGGGCCGAGAGCACGCTGGAGTCCTCGTAGCCGAACGCGGAGCGGATGTCGTAGTCGTACCAGCGACGGGATCGCCGGTCGGAGATCTCGGCGTGGAACGAGCAGGGCCCGGTGTTCGAGTCGTACTGGACGATGTAGGCGTAGAGGTGAACACACTTGTTCTCATAGTCGGCGGGATTCTTCTCCAGGGCGTCGGGACTCACCTTCTCACAGGCGGCCAGACGTTCGGCCTCCCGCTGCTCGGCGGTCCTGGACCTCTCGGGTTGGGCACAATCGGTGACCGCCGCCACCAGGTCCTCCCGGGTGGTCACGATCGTCCACGAGGAGTCCATCCTCACTATGTCCTCGATATCGGCGTCGATGTCGTCGGTCGCCGCCTGGCAGGCCCGGGCTATCTCGGCGTCCACCTCGGCCTGGGCCGTGGCCCTGATCTCGGGATCGTACCTCTGCCTCAGCTCCTCGATCTGGGTCTTCAGGGCGCTGAGTTGGGTCTCGGCGGAGTAGGCGCGGGTGCGGAACTCCCGGAGTTGGCTCTCGAGCTCGGACTTCTTCTGTTCCAGGGAATCGGCGGAGGAGTTGGCCTCGAGGAGTTCGGCCTGGGCGGCCGCCAGGGCCCTCTTCGTGTCGTCCAGCTCCGACTTCAAGGTGGAGACCTCGGAGGTGAGTTGTCCGACGTCGGGTTGGGGAGTGGAGGTCCCCGCCTCGGCTGATCCGGCGTCCGCTCCTCCCGGCGGCTCCGAGGACCCCGCCGAGCAGGCGGCCACCAGCAGCACCAGGGCCGCCAGCAGGGCCGACCACCTCAGCGGGGCTCGGCCGGTCGCCGGGGGTCCGCCGGTGGAGACTCCGCCCCGGATCCCCTCGGGCCGGTCGTTCAGTGGGCTGGGTCTCATTGCTACCCCCGGATCATGGGTGCATCCACATGCACCCCACCGACTACATACGCCCGAGCCGTGACACCGATAGTGGACACGCCCGGTCCGGAGGATTGAGGCCATCCTCGGTGACGGTCCCGCGTTCGGGTCTGATCCCGGTTCTGACGCCCGGCCGGTCAGCCGTCCACTGGTGGTTCAAGGTCCGGGGCCCGTCGGGGCCGGCGCCTCCGATCATCGGTGGGCCACGGGGTTGACCGTGGGTGACCGAGCCTGGGCATTGATCGCCCAGTGGCCTCACGACCTAACTTCTGGGAATGGAGAACCCCACGACCCCGTCCGATGACCTGATCAGGGTCTTCACCGCACGGCGGGTCCGGACCATGGAGAGGTCCCTTCCGGTGGCCACGGCGGTGGCGGTCAGGAGGGGGATGATCATCGAGGTGGGGAGTCTCGACTCCCTGCGTCCCTGGCTGGACCGCCACCCCCATGAGATCGAAGACCGGTTCGGTGACCGGGTGCTACTCCCCGGTCTGGTGGATCCACACGCCCACCCCTCCCTGATGGCGACCATGCTGAGCCTGGAGTGGATCCCGCCCGAGACCTGGGATCTGCCCGGTGGTCGGGTGCCCGCCGCGGTCGGGGAGGGGGAGTACCGGGAACGGCTGCGGGGTCTGCTGGCCGACCACGACTCGTCGACACCCCGCGACCGGCCTCTGATCACCTTCGGTCATCAGCCCGATTTTCACGGACACCTGCTGAGGGAGGACCTGGACGCCATCTCCCCCGAGCGTCCGCTGATCCTGTGGGGCCGGTCCTTCCACGAACTGAGGTGCAACAGCGCCGCCCTGGAGTACCTGGACGCCGCCGAGGGGGCGGAATGGGATCCCCACATCGATCTGGAGTCGGGTCGTATGTACGAATCGGGCATGACCTGGGGTCTGCGCACCCTGGTGCCGACGCTCCTCGAACCCCGACGGTTCCGTCGCCACATGGAGGACTTCATTCGCCTGGCCCAGATGGGAGGACTGACCACCGTCGTGGACGCCGGCCTGGGACTGTTCGACATCGACTACGAACTGGACGTGTACCGGGACCTGTTCGGGGATCCCGGGTCCCCGCTGTCGGTCCATCTGATGCCGAACGTGGCGATGATCCGACGCAAGTGGGGGGACGACACCTTCGCCCGGGTCGATGAGCTGGTCGGGGAATCGCAGTCGGGTTCGGCGGGGGACTTCGGTCCGTGGTTCCTGCGGGCCGCCAAGTTCTTCACCGACGGTGCGTTCATATCCCAGCTCATGCAGGCCGGGGGCCCGGGCTTCATCGACGGCCACGAGGGGGCCTGGCTGGCGGAGCCCGAGCAGATGCTCCGCCAGGCCCGGAGGTGGTGGGAGGCCAACTACGACATCCACACCCACGTCACCGGGGATCTCGGGGTCGAGGCCTGCCTGGACGCCATCGACACCCTGCTGCACGAGCACCCCCGATTCGACCACCGCTCCACCCTGCACCACTTCGGGCTGTCCACATCGGCCCAGGTACGGCGCCTGGCCCGGCTGGGGATGACGGTGTCGGCCAACGGTTTCTACCTGAGACTGTTCTCCCGGAGGTTCGCCACCACCGGCCTGGGCTGGGAGAGGGCCTCGCAGATAACGCGACTCGGTTCGGTCCGGGCCGAGGGGGTACCCGTGTCGCTTCACTCCGACGTGCCCATGGGTCCTCTGCTCCCACTGGTGGAGGCGTCGATCGCGGTCACCCGCACCGCGGACGACGGCACGGTGATGTGCCCCGAGGAGGCCCTGACCCCCGAGGACGCCCTCCGGGCGGTCACCATAGACGCCGCCTTCCAGATGAGACTCGACGACCGCATAGGCAGCCTGGCCGCGGGTAAGAGGGCGGACATGGTGGTCCTGGACACCGACCCCCTGGAGGTGGACGCCCGGACCTGGCCCGACATCGCCGTCCTGGCCACGATCCGCGGTGGCAGGGTGTACGGGAACCCGAGCCTGGCCCTGCGGTCCTGAGCCGATGCCCATGTCGCCGCTGGCACCTGTATCGACGCCGCTGCCGGCGGCGCACCGGCCGTCGGATGGTGACCTGATCCGATACACGATCGTCGCCGGTTTCCTGGGGGCGGGAAAGACCACCCTGATAGCGGGGATGCTGAGGGAGGCCACGGAGCGCCTGGCCGTGATCGTCAACGACCTGGGCGAGCTGGGCCTCGACCGGGAGATCCTGAGCCGGGCCACGCGGACGGATCAGGGTGTGGAGACCGTCGAACTGGACGGAGGCTGTGTCTGCTGCCGGGCCGGATCGAGCTTGGCCCTGACCCTGCGGGATCTGTGCCGGCGGGAGAACCCCCCCGAGCACGTGGTGCTGGAGTGCAGTGGTGTCGCCGACCCGACCCGGGTGGCCCGATACGGCAGCCGGAGGGTCCTCCGGGAGCCGGTCACCGTGGTGGTGGTGGACGCCACCGACATCGGGAGGCGTCTCACCGACCCCGATTGGGGTGCACTGGCCCGGGCCCAGGTGTCGGCGGCGGACGTGCTGGTGGTGTCCAAGAGGGATCTGCCGGAGGGTCGCGGTGGTGACCCGACCGTTCCTTCTCCGTGGGAGGGGCTGGTCGGTCCGGGAACTCCGGTGTTCACCGGGCACCCGGACCAGGTGGGCCGAACCCTGCTGGGGGAACACTCGTGGGGCTCGGGTACCGGCGGCGGTCCCCAGGGTGGCCCCGACGGGGTCCCCGCCCCCCGGTTCGAGGTGGTCGCCCGGCCCATGCCCGACGCCTTGGATCCGGTGGACCTGTCGAGACTCCTGGAGGGCATCGCGGGACTGGTGCGGGCCAAGGGGGTCGTCCGGACCGGGGAGGGTACGGTCGTCGCCCAGTGGTCCGCCGGACGGCTTGAGGTGACCCCCTGGAAGGGTGACGAGGTCCCCGGGTTCGGCCTCATCCTCATCACCGGCCCGAATCCGACGGTCCCGGGACCACCACGGTGACGGAGAAATTGCCGGGCGCGCTGGTGGAGGGCTGAGCCACACTGTGTCGATGGAGCACCTCGACCACGACGCCCTCGATGCCGGGCTCAGTCACATCCGGTCCGCCCCCACCGACCGGGGAACGGTGGACATGGTCGTCCGCCGCCCGGCGGAGGACGAGAGGGAGATCCTCAGGGTGGGGTCCCTCGACCCCGAGGTCGGATTGGTGGGGGACAACTGGTTCCAGCGGCCGAGTTCTGCCACTCCCGACAACGGTCCCCACCCCGACAAGCAGTTGAATGTCATGTCCTCACGGGTCATCGACCTGGTGTCGGGTGGCCGGGACCGCTGGCACCTGGCCGGGGATCAGTTGTTCCTGGACCTGGACCTGAGCGAGGCGAATCTGCCGCCCGGCACCCGGCTGGCCATGGGTACGGCGGTGATAGAGGTGACCGATCAACCCCACACGGGCTGCGCCAAGTTCGTCCGTCGTTTCGGGGCCGAGGCCAGAAGGTGGGTGAACACCCCCGAGGGGCGGGCCCTGCGACTCCGGGGACTCTGCGCCCGGGTGGTGCAACAGGGCGAGGTGAGACCCGGTGACGAGGTGGTGAAGCTCTCCGGGGACTGAGGCGAGCACCTCGTGGTGGACGAGCGGCCCTGCCACCGGGCGGGCTATGTTCGACCCGGGTCGGTGCCGGTCGTCGAGAGCGCCGGCGCACCGGAGTGAACGTGAACCTGTCCCTTTCGCCGATGCCGTTCGTGGGAAGGGGTGTCCGGTGAACCTGCCACCGTTGCCGGTCACCCTGGTCGGGAGCTACCCCCAGCCGGGGTGGCTCATCGACCGGAAGAGGCTCACCGAACGTCTGCCGTCGCGGGTGAGGGCCCGGGATCTGTGGAGGGTGGATCCCGAGCACCTGGCCGAGGCCTGGGATGACGCCACCGCCCTGGCGGTCATGGCCCAGGAGAAGGCCGGTATGGATGTGATCACCGATGGGGAGATGAGGAGGGAGAGCTATTCCAACCGGTTCGCCAACGCCTTGGACGGGCTCGACCCCGACCACCCCGGGACCGCCGTGGACCGGACCGGCCGGGAGGTCCCCGTACCCCGGGTGGTGGGCGAGATATCGCGGGTGCGGGCCGTTGAGGTAGACACCGTCCGGGTGCTGCTCGGCCTCACCGAACGCCCGGTGAGGGTCACCCTGCCCGGACCCTTCACCATGACCCAGCAGGCCCAGAACGACTACTACGGCAGTGACGCCGAGCTGGCCATGGCCTACGCCGCCGCCGTGCGGGAGGAAGCCCGGGATCTCTTCGCCGTGGGCTGCGACATCGTCCAGATCGACGAGCCCTACCTGCAGGCCCGTCCGGAGGCGGCCCGGGACTACGCCATCGAGGCCATCGACGCCGCCATGGGGGACCTGTCGGGTACCACCGCCCTCCACGTCTGTTTCGGATACGGACGTCACGTCGAGGACAAACCGGGGAGGTACGACTTCCTGGCCGAGTTGAACGACTGCTCCGTCGACCAGATCTCCCTGGAGGCCGCCCAGCCCAACCTGGACCTGGACCAGCTGGATCTCCTGCCCGACAAGACCATCGTGCTGGGGGTGTTGAACCTCCGCGACGGCGAGGTGGAGGACCCCGGGGCCATCGCCGAGCGGATCGGAGAGGCCCTGGGCCACGTTCCCGTCGAGAAACTGGTCGTGGCTCCCGACTGCGGCATGAAGTACCTGCCCCGCCCCGTCGCCTACCGGAAGATGGAGGCCATGGCCCGGGCGGCCCGCCTGGTGCGGGCCGGACTCGGGGAAAGCACCGCTGGATCGTCATCTTGACGGCCGTGTCCCCCTATCGGATCAGCACCATGGCCCGGCCCGCTGATCCGCTAGTTTCCCGAACATGATCGCCGGACCCGACAGGATCTCCCACTTCGGCGTGGTCGTGGCCGACCTCGAGGTGGGGATGGCGGAGTACAGCCGAATCCTGGGCACGACCTGGCCCGAGGCCCTGACCCTGGATCGCAGCTTCCGGCTCGGTGACGGCACCGTCTTCGAGGCTTCCCTCCGGGTCGTCTACTCCCGGGAGGGCCCCCCGTGGGTGGAGATGATGGAGGAGATCCCCGGTACACCGTGGGTGCCGACCGGACCCGCTGGGATCCATCACGTGGCGGTGTGGAGCGACGAACTGGTGGCTGACTCCGCCGAGCTCGTCAGGCGGGGGGCGGCGCTCGAGCTCACCTATGACGGCCCGGACCCGGTGCAGGGCTTCGCGTACCACCGGTTCGCCTCGGGAACCAGGTACGAACTGGTGGACGCTGAGCTTCGTCGGGGAATCGAGGAGTGGACCCGTTCCTGAGGGGTCGCCGGCCGATCCCGGGGTGAACGGGCCGTCCACCGTCGGACTGCCCCTGTCCGATCTGGTGGTGATCGACCTCACCGTGGCCCGGGCCGGTCCGACGGCGGTGCGTCAACTGGCCGACTGGGGGGCGGACGTGATCAGGATCGAGGCCCCGGGATCGGAGACCCTGGGGCGGGAGACGGCCGATCACCTGAACCTGCACCGGAACAAGCGCAGCCTGGTCCTGGACCTCAGGTCGGACCGTGGTCGGGAGGTGCTCCACCGCCTGGTCGCCCGGTCCGACGTCCTGGTGGAGAACATGAGGCCGGGGGTGAAGGCCAGGTTGGGGTTCGACTGGGACACCCTGTCGGCTCTCAACCGGCGCCTCATCCTGGGCTCGATCTCGGGTTTCGGTCAGACCGGGCCCTACTCGGGGCGGGGAGGTGTGGATCAGATCGCCCAGGGTCTCGGCGGGCTCATGAGCATCACCGGTTTCCCCGACTCCGAACCGGTCAGGACCGGGGTGGCGATCTCCGACGTGACCGCTGGTCTGCAGTTGGCGGTGGGGATCCTGGTCGCCCTCCACGAGCGCGAGCGCACGGGAAGGGGCCGCTGGGTCCGAACCTCTCTGCTGGAGTCGATGATCGGGATGCTCGACTTTCAGGCGGCCCGCTGGACCGTGGACGGTGAGGTGCCGGGTCGTGAGGGAAACAACCATCCGACCATGAGACCCATGGGGACCTACGCCACCTCCGATGGGTTCGTCAACGTGGCCGCACCGTGGGGTCGGCTGTGGCGGTCCTTCTGCGAGGTGATCGAACGGCCGGACCTGCCGCGGGACGAGAGGTTCGTCGACCCCCGGTCCCGCCGGGCCAACTCCGCCGAGCTGGACCGGATCATCTCCGAGGTGCTGGCGCTGGCCTCCACGGCGGAGTGGGTCGAGCGGTTCAGTGACGCCGGGGTCCCGGCCGGGCCGGTGAACGACATCGCCCAGACGTTCTCCGACCCCCAGGTGCGTCACCTGGGCATGGCGGTGCCCGTCGACCACCCCGAACGGGGGACCATCCGGATCATCCGCAACGCCACCGACATCTCCGGAGTACCCCGTGACATCCGGCGCCCGGCCCCGGCGGCGGGGGAGCACACCGGCGAGATCCTCAGGTGGCTGGGGATGGAGGCCTGACCGGTCTGAGCCGGGGGCTGTGCTGGTGGCCACCGGCCTCGGGGCCAGCGGCCGGTGTCAGGTGGCGATCCAGGCTCCGATGGGACCGGGCATCGGCGGCGGGTTCTCACCTGCCGCCACGACGGTGGTCGAACCGTCGGTGAGGGAGAGCAGGAAGCAGTCAGCAGCCACCGCTTCGGACGTGGTCTCGGGAACCAGGACCACGGTCATCCCGTCGTGAGCCCCGAGGGTCCAGCCGGGACCCAGGGGGGTGGCCGCCGGTGGTCCCTCGGCGGTGGTGACCACGGGTGGAGGGGCGTCGGGGTCCCCGACATCGGACCACCTCGGTTGGGTGGCGAAGCGGGCCACGGCCACCGTGGGGACCTCGGTGCGGGTGTCCACCCGGGGCGATCCTGGGGGGATCACGGTGTAACTGTGGGCGGGTGAGACGACGCCGGAGTACCGGAGTTCGCCCCGCAGCACGAAATATCCCTCGGTGACGTCCACGGCCGGGCCGCCGGGACGGTGGAACCCGGGGGGGAACACCACCGCCATCCAGTACGGGCCCTCAGGGTCACCTCCCAGGAACCTGAGCCCCACGTCCAGGTTGGCCCCCGGGAGTCGGCGGGTCATCAGCTCGTCGGGGTCGAAGATCGCGTTCACGGTGTCGATGATGCCCCATCCACCCACCGCCGGATGGCCCGGTGGGTCGGACCGCCTCGGCGGCCGCCCGTTCCCTACCGGACCCCACCGCCGGATGGCCCGGTGGGTTCGGACCGCCTCGGCGGCCGCCCGTTCCCTATCGGACCCCACACTGGATGGCCCGGTGGGCTCGGACCGCTTCCCAGGGAGGATCGGGTTGCCTAGGGGAGGTCGGGGACGGCGATGTTCACGCCGGTGCCGGGGGAGCCCAGGGCCAGGTGATCCCCCACGAGGTCCAAGGTGGTGACGAAGGGCCACGGAAGGCCCGAATTGGCCGCGGCCCAGGTCCGCCCACCGTCCCGGCTGATCTCCAGCCCCCCCGAGAGGGGGTCATAGCCCCCCGAATCGTAGGCCGACGACGACGCCAGCAGGACCAGGTCGGGGTGCTTCGGATCGAGGGCCAGATCCCGGAAGTAGGGCCCCTGACGGACCTGGTCCCAGGTGGAACCACCGTCGTCGGAGGTGAACACCCCTCCGTCGGTCCCCAGGACCACGACCCAGATGCGACCGTCGACGTCGGTTTCGATGTCGACCACCCCGGCCCAGTCGAACTCCCAGGGAGGTCCGGAAACCTCACCACCGAAACCGTTCGGACCGAGGGGTCCGGGGGAGTCGAGCCGCCGACCCCCGCCGTTCCCGTCCAGGACCCACAGCCCGGCCTCACCACCGGCGTAGGCCGTGCCGTCGGTGGCCACGTGGGTGGTTCGGCAGCCCCCGCAGGCCAGGGCGGGACTCCAGGTGCGTCCGTCGTTGGAGCTGGTGAACACGTCGCCGTCGACGGTTGCGAACAGCGTGCGATCGTCGGTGGGACTGGTGGGGTCCAGGGCGAGCCCCAGGATCGCCGGCGCCGTCGGCAGGCCCCGCACCGGCTGCCACGTTTCGGTGGCGCCCCGGCCCTCGGATCGGACCAGCACCCCGGGTGACTCCCAGTCGGGACCCATCGCCGCCCAGACCACGTCGGGACGTTCGGGGTCGGGGAGGATCGTCCCGGTGAAGCCCCCGCTTCCCTCCCAGTCCCCGGTCAGCTCCGGGACATTGCAGTTCTGCCACGATCCGCCACCGTCCTCACTGCGGAAACAGCCCAGGTCCCAGTAGCCGGCGTAGATCAGGTCGGGATCGGCGGGGCTCTGGGCCACATCGGCCACGACCACGTTGTCGAAGCCCCTCGAAGCCCAGTGACCGGGACTCACCTGGTCGGTGAACAGCGGCCCGAAGTTGTGTCCACCGTCATCGGTGCCGAAGATCCACTGGGAGTTGACCAGGTAGGCCCGGTCGCCGTCGACGGGGTCGAAGCCGAGGCTCGGCACCGGTCCGTCGAAACCACCCAGGTAGGCCCAGTAGGCGTGAGTCCACCCGGTGGACCAGTCGGTCACGTCGCCCACCCGCTCGAAGCGACCACCACCGTCGGTGGACTCCCACACCCCCCGGCGGTCATCCCAGGGGAACTGGGCCTCGGGCTGCACCAGCCGGAGGGTGCCGGTCTGGTCTATCGGCGCCCAGATGACCCCTCCCATCGGGTACCAGTCCCGAAAGTCCCCGCCGCCGAAGGAGGCCAGGAGCCGACCAGGGTCGTCGGGATTGGCGGGATCGGCGGTGGTCATCCAGACGGTGTCGGAGTTGTGGTCCAGGAAGACGTCGGTCACGGGCCCCGCCTCGGGGCCCAGCCGTCGCCACGAGTCCCCGCCGTTCTCGCTGAGGTAGGCCTCCGCCGGTCCGGAGGTGAACCTGCCGTCACCGGTGAGCACCACCAGGCGGTCCGTCACCACCCGGTCGATCTGGAGCTTGCGGATGAAACGACCGGGGGGGAGGTCGGCGGTGGGGCTCCAGGTGTCTCCGCCATCTTCGCTGCGGAGGACCCTTCCCTCGGGGGAGTCGTGGGCGGGTTCCCAACCGGCGTAGACGGTGCCATGGTCGGCGGCCACGGCGCTCACGTAGCCGTCGGGGAGGATCCGCTGGAACGTGGCCCCGGCGTCGGTGGACCGGAACAATCCGCCGTCGGCCCCGGCGTAGGCGATCTCGGGGTCCCGCCGGTCGAAGGCCACCGCCGAAATGTGGGTGGTGTCGATTCCCCGGTCCGGTCCCACCGTCTCCCACGACTCCCCGCGGTCCCGACTCAGGGTGACCCCGGAGAGGTCACTCCCGGCCATGATCATCCCCTCGCCGTTGGCGGCTACGGAGGAGTAGGCGCCACCCCCTCCGGGATTGGTGGGGATCCACAGGGGATCGGCCTCCAACCAGACCCCGCCCGACGGGCCCCCTGAGACGAGGGCGGTGGTCGTGGCGCCGGTCCCGTTCGTCGGGCCGGTTGAGGTGGTGGACGGGACCGTGGCCCCGGATCCGCCGGCGGTGGGGTCGTCACCGCCCGATGAGCAGGCGGCGGCGAGCAGAATCCCCGCCAGGAGCACGAGGAGGCGGGGGTGACGGACTCTCGAGGGTCGGACTCCCGGGGCGCGTTCCACCCGAACAGCCTGCCAGGATCGGCGTGAAGAACCGGTGAATTCGACCCGGTCGTCGCCGGCCGGAACGGCGGCGCCCTTGACCAGCCCCGGTTCGCCGTCCCCGGGCCCGGTCACATACGGACCGGACGGGGAACCCACCACCGCTGCGCCCCGGGCCCGGCGGGAGGGGGTGGTCATACCCGGGTCGGACACGGAATCGACCGGTGGGATGACGACAGGCGGGTTCGTCGATGGGACCATCTCCCCATGGATCGTGCAAACGAGGGGCTGAACGCGCTCGAGGTCGAGGGACTGGTGAAGTGCTACGACGACCGGCGGGTGGTGGACGGGGTGGATCTGAGCATCCGGGCCGGGGAGATCTTCTGTCTGCTGGGTCCCAACGGGGCCGGGAAGACCACCACGGTGGAGATCCTCGAGGGCTACCGGACCCGGGACGCTGGGAGGGTCTCGGTGCTCGGCCTGGACCCCGAGGGCCGGCCGATCGGCCTGCGCTCCCGGGTGGGGATAGTTCTGCAGACCACCGGATCGTTCGAGCGTCTCACCGTGGCCGAGACGGTGGCGCAGTTCGCCGGTCTATACCCCGATCCCCTCCCTGTGGGGGAGGCTCTGGCCCTGGTGGACCTCTCCGAGCGGTCCGAGGTGAGATCGGGGGACCTGTCGGGGGGCCAGCGTCGGCGTCTGGATGTGGCCTGTGGTCTGGTGGGGCGACCCGAGTTGCTGTTCCTGGATGAACCCACCACCGGCCTGGACCCCGAGGCCCGCCGGCGGATGTGGGGGGTGCTGGAGGGCCTGAGAACCCAGGGTGTCACCGTGCTGCTGACCACTCACTACATGGAGGAGGCCGCCCATCTGGCCGATCGGGTGTCGGTCCTGGTCGGGGGGCGGGTGGTGGCCGGCGGACCCCCCGAGACCCTGGCCCCACCCGAGCCGATCCTGCCGATGGTGGAGTTCCGCCTGGACACCCCGGACTGGCCGGTGGGTGAGCTGACCGCGGTGGTGGGGGATGTGGTGGTGCCCGATGCCGAGGGTTGGGTTCGGATCCCCACCGCGGAGCCAACGGGGCTGATCGTGCGTCTGGCCGACTGGGCCCGGTCGGCGGGACGGACTGAGCTGGTGGATCTGGCGGTCCGGCGACCCTCCCTGGAGGACGTGTACCTGGCCCTGGTCGACCACCACGCCCGGTGGATGGAGGTGTCACGGTGACCACCACCCGCACCTCGGGCGCCGGGGAGTGGTCCCCCCCGGTGCTCGGCCTGGGCTGGGTCCGCTACCGCCTGGAGCTCAAGACCTTCCTCCGCAATCGGGAGGAGGTGGTCTTCACCCTGGCCTTCCCGCTCATCCTGCTCCTGCTGTTCGGGGTGGGACTCAACGGTGAGATCGAATCCACCGGGGTCGATTTCGTCCAGTACTTCCTGGCCGGGATGATCGCCTCCTCGGCCGTCAGCGCCGGGTTCATCAGCCTGAGCCAGCAGGTGGCGATCGAGCAGCACGACGGGACCCTCAAGCGCCTGGCCGGAACCCCCATGTCGCCGGTGTCGTACTTCATCGGTAAGACCGGGGTGGTGATCACCGCCGCGGCGGCCCAGATGGTGCTGCTCTTCGTGATCGGGGGGTTGTTCTACGGCGTGGATCTCCCCCGTGACGCCTTCGGCTGGCTCACCATGGGCTGGGTGATGGTCCTGGGTCTGGCCGCCAGTTCGTTCCTGGGTATCTCCATCACCCGGATGGTGGACGATCCCCGGGCGGCGGCCGCCGTGGCCCAGCCCCCGGCCCTGGTGCTCCAGTTCATCTCCGGGGTGTTCTTCCTGTTCAGCGGCCTGCCGGTCTGGCTGCAGAACGTGGCCTCGCTGTTCCCCCTGAGGTGGATGACCCTGGGTCTGCGCTCGGTCCTGCTCCCCGACGGGTTCAAGGCGGCGGAGACGGCGGGGGACTGGCAGAGGACCAAGGTGTTCGTGGTGCTCGCCATCTGGACGCTCGGAGCGGGGATCCTGGCCCGGCGGACCTTCCGTTGGTCCAGCCGGGACGAGTGAGCGGGACACTCAGGCATGCCCCCGGTACGTCGGATCGCCGGTGCGGGCGGGGGCGCAGGTGCGGGGAACGAACGGCCGGGGTTCACCGGTCGGGGTTCCTCGGTGTCCGGCACCGGTGAACGCGACCTTGGTGTGGAGAGTCTGACCGGGAAGCCGCTCAGGGATGGCTCGGGTCGTTGACTATCCCCGCCCCGACCTGCTCGGAACGTATGTAGGTCACTATCTGGGCCACTTCGTCGCGGCTCAGACCGCTGATCGCCGGCATCGGCCCGAAATTCCAGTGGTGGGGGGGTACTCCGTTGGCCACCGCCGACTGAAACGCCTCGTCACCGTGGTGGTTCGGGGCGTAGGTCGCCACCAGGAAGGGCGGTCCCGAATCGGTCCCCCTGAGATCGACTCCGTGGCACTGGGCGCAGTTGGCCCTGAACAGGGTCTCTCCCGTCGAGACGGCAGCCGGATCGAGCGGAGGAGTCACTGTCTCACTCTCGTTTCCGGACCTGAGGAGGATGACCGCCCCCACGACCACGACCAGGGCCAGTGCCGCGACCAGGGCCAGCAACAGGCCGGCCCCGTTCGGCCCACCGGTTCCCGAACCGGGAGAGGCTGTTCGGCGACTGGGCGCCACCACCGGGCTCGAACCCTTGGCTCTCCTGGCCCTGGAGGTCCGGCGGGCCTTGCGGGTCATGCGATGCTCCGATTGATCGGGTACGGCAGTCCGTGAATAACTACGTAATGTAGTGAACGGGGAGCCGTGGGCTGAAATCGCCGATGGGTGGATGGGGCCGTTCCCCGGGATCGGATTTTGCCCACGGCCCCGAGGGTGGGACCATCACCTCCCGATCGAACATTGGGGTGCACATGGCCGAGGACATGGGTCTGACGGAGCTGGCGGAGGCCGCCTGGCGGGGTGAACTGGATCTGGTCCACGAGCATCATCCGGTCCACCGCGGCTATCAGGGCAGCGAGGAGATCATCCCCGGGGTACTGGCGTCCAAGGGCCTGGCCGGGATCTACGTGATCGACACCGGTGGGGGTCTGGTGCTGCTGGACGGGGGCACCATCCTGGACTCCGACGCCGTATACGAGGCGGTGCGCTCCTGGAGGCCCGACTCCCCCCTGAGGGCGGCGGTGTTCTCCCACCACCACATCGACCACATCTACTCCACCGGACCGTTCGAGGCCGAGGCCGAGAGCCGCGGCTGGGCCCCGCCCACGGTCTACGGCCACCAGCTGATGCCCGATCACTTCGACCGCTACCGGCGGACCCTGGGCTGGAACACCGCCATAAACAAGAGGCAGTTCGCGATCCACGCTCCCCGGTTCCGGTGGCCGGCGGAGTACCGCTACCCCGACGTGACGTTCGCCGAGGGGCTCACCCTGAGGATCGGTGACCTCACCTTCGAGATGCACCACGCCCGGGGTGAGACCGATGACCACGTCTGGACGTGGATACCCGAGCGACGGATCCTCCACACCGGCGACCTGTTCATCTACGCCGTGCCCAACGCCGGGAATCCCCAGAAGGTGCAGAGGTACGTCTCGGACTGGGCGGCGGCCCTGCGGGAGATGGCGGGCCTGAGGCCGGAGTATCTCCTACCCGGCCACGGGCTCCCGATAATCGGCGCCGACCGGATCGAGGTGGCCCTGCTCGACACGGCTGAGTTTCTGGAGAGCATCGAGTCACAGACCCTGGCCCTCATGAACCGGGGGCTCACCCTTGATCAGGTGATCCATTCGGTGGTGATACCCGAGGATCTCCTGGCCAAGCCCTATCTTCAACCGGTCTACGACCACCCGCAGTTCCTGGTGCGCATGGTCTGGCGTCGGTACGGAGGGTGGTGGGAC
>JALSTE010000188.1 GCA_026983855.1 Acidimicrobiia bacterium | reverse complement strand
GCGATGATCTCGGCCAGGGTGGATGCGGTGGAGGGAACGGCCCCCGTACAGGTGATGTCGCCCACGGTGCGGTACCGGACGGTGGCCTCGAAGACCTCCTCGCCCTCCTGGGGCTCCATGGGGGGGATGGCGGCCATGAGCATCCCGTCCCGCTCGAACACCCGGCGACGGTGGGAGAAGTAGATGGAGGGGATCTCGATTCCCTCCGCCGCGATGTAGTGCCAGACGTCCATCTCGGTCCAGTTGGAGATCGGGAACACCCTGATGTGCTCACCGGGGCGGATCCTCCCGTTGTAGAGGGACCACAGCTCCGGACGCTGGGCCTTGGGGTCCCACTGCCCGAACTCGTCGCGGAAGGAGAACACCCTCTCCTTGGCCCGGGCCTTCTCCTCGTCCCGGCGGGCCCCCCCGAAGGCGGCGTCGAAACCGTGCTCGGCGATGGCGTCGAGGAGGGGGACGATCTGGAGGCGGTTGCGCGAGGCCCGGGGACCGGTGTCCTCCACCACCCGACCGTCGTCGATGGCCTCCTGCACCGAGGCCACCACCAGGTTCACCCCGAGCTCACCGAGCACCCGGTCCCGGAACTCCATCACCTCGGGAAAGTTGTGCCCGGTGTCGACGTGCATCACCGGGAAGGGGATGCGGGCCGGCCAGAAGGCCTTGCGGGCCAGGTGCAGAACGACGGCGGAGTCCTTGCCGCCGGAGAACAGCAGCACCGGACGCTCGAACTCCGCCGCCACCTCCCTCATGATGTGGATCGATTCGGCCTCGAGGGCGTCGAGGTGTGTCAGCTCATAGGTCATGGTGTCGACACGATCGTACGATGGCACCGGGAGGGCTCCTTGGCGGGTGGGGCGGATTCGGCGGGATTCGCCCGCAGTTCCTCATCGGCCACCGTCACCCGTCGTTGAGAGAGACTGTACTTCCGCGTCGACCGGGGACCACCCCACCGGGTGGGCACCGGCCAACCCCCCTCAGCCATAATCCCGGCCCGACGACCCGACCGCCCAACCCGACAGCGCGACAACCCAATCCATCTAGACAGCATCGAGGACAGCTTGGCCACCGAACGAGACCACACCGAGGCGGTTCGCATCGCCACCGAGGCCGGCGAGCTGCTCGTCGGGGTCAGGGAACGCCTCTTCCGCCTGGGATCGGACACCTGGACGGTGAGGGACCAGGGCGACCGTCAGGCCCACGAGTTCATCATGGAACAGCTTCGGGCCGCCTTCCCCGATGACGCCGTGCTCTCCGAGGAGGGCGCCGACGATCCCTCCCGTCTGGATCACGAGAGGGTGTGGATCGTGGACCCCCTCGACGGCACCCGGGAGTTCTCCGAGCCCGGCCGCAGCGACTGGGCGGTGCACGTGGCCCTGGCCGAGGGTGGTGTCCCCACCGCCGGGGCGGTGGCCCTGCCCGCCCTGGGGGTGACCCTGGGAACCGATCCCCCCGCCGTGCTCGCCGAACGGGAACCCGGACCACCGCGTCTGGTCGTCAGCCGCTCCCGACCCCCGGCGGCGGCCCTGATAGTGGCCGAGGCCATGGGGGCCCAGCTCCTCAGTCTGGGTTCGGCCGGGGCCAAGGCCATGGCCGTGGTGCTGGGTCACGCCGACATCTACGCCCACTCCGGGGGTCAGTACGAGTGGGACAACTGCGCTCCCGCCGCCGTGGCCCTGGCGGCGGGGCTCCACGCCTCCCGCTGCGACGGCTCACCCATGACCTACAACCATCCCGACCCGTGGCTGCCCGACCTGGTCATCTGCCGCCCCGAGTACGCCGAGGAGGCCATGGCGGCCCTGGCGGCGGTGATCGATGCCGGATGATCCCGACCGGCTGAGGGCCACCTCATATGAGGTGAGGGACGGAGTGGCGCTCCTGACCCTGGACCGCCCCCACCGCCACAACGCCTGGACCGGGCGCATGCACGCGGAGTACCGGACCCTGCTGGCCCGCTCCGAGGCCGACCCCGACGTGGCGGTCACCGTGATCACCGGTCGGGGCGACGTCTTCTGCGTGGGGGCCGACAGCCAGGCCCTCGACGGCCACGTCGAGAGGGGCGGCTACGACCCCGGCACCCCCGACGATCTCGCCGAGCCCGGATACGGGGTGGCCCCCGAACTGGACCACGACTTCGCCTTCCAGTTCGGCCTGTCCAAGCCGGTCATCGCCGCCGTGAACGGTGCCGCCGCCGGGGTGGGGCTGGTGGTGGCCCTCTACGCCGACATCCGCTTCGCGGCCCGGGGGGCCAGGATCACGACCGCCCACGGGAAGATCGGCCTACCCGCCGAGTACGGGCTGAGCTGGCTGCTCCCGCGTCTGATCGGCCTGACCCGGGCCAACGACCTGCTGCTCTCCAGCCGGACCCTGACCGTGGAGGAGACGGAGGGGTGGGGCCTGTTCAACGAAATCGTCGACCCCGGGGACCTCATGACCACGGCCGGGAACTACGCCCGGTTGCTGACCGACCGGGTGGCCCCGTCCTCCCTGGCCGCCACCAAGCGTCAGATCGCCCTGGACCTGCACCGGGACCTGGGCAGCTCGGTGGCCGACGCCGCCCGGAGACTCGACCAGATGACCGGGGGTCCGGACTTCGCCGAGGGCGTCCGGGCCCTCACCGAGAAGAGACCTCCCCGCTTCAGGGCGTCTCCAACACCGTGACCAGCCCCGTGGTGCCGTCCACCTCCACCAGGGCCCCGTCGGGAATTCGGGCCGTGGACCCCGTGGCCGAGACCACGCAGGGGATACCCAGCTCACGACTCACGATGATGGCGTGGCTGAGCGGCGCCCCCACGTCGACCACGACCGCGGCGGCGGGAACGAACAGCGGGGTCCACGAGGGATCGGTGATGGGGGCCACCAGGATGTCCCCGGGTTCGAGGGAGCTGGGGTCGTGGCTGTCGAGCACCACCCGGGCCCGACCCCGGGCCCGACCGGGACAACCCCCCAGACCCTGGAGGGTCTCACCGGCGGAGAGGGGAACCACCCGCTCGGCGGTGCGCAGGGGGTAGTCCCCCAGATCAGGGGGTGACCCCACGAACACGAAGGGCTCGGCCAGCCGGGCCAGTCCCTCCAGGGCCTCCCGCCGTTCACGGATCAGCTCGGAGTGGGCCCCGGGGTCGGCCACGGTGTCCTCCAGCTCCGCGGTGGTCAGCAATCCGTAGTCGGTCACCTCGTCCCAGTGACCGGACTCGACCTTGCGGCGACCGTACTCCCGGAGGATCATGCGCAGCTCCTGGATCAGCTTCACCGCGTTGGTCTTGGTGCGCTCCCGTCCGGCCATGAACAGTGGGGCCGCCCGACAGGCGGCCAGGAACTGACCCTGGGCCTCGGGATCCCCGGCCAGCAGGGGGGCGATCTCCTCCACCAGGGCCTGGCGGGTGGCGGCCCGTTCGGCGTTGCGCAGCGAGGGGGCGGCCGAGTCCGGTGAGAGCCTCATGCGGTCCACGGCGGCCAGGGCCAGGTCGGGCTCGGTCTCCCACGTGGGCTCACGGACCTCCCACTCGTTGGGTCCCCGGG
>JALSTE010000187.1 GCA_026983855.1 Acidimicrobiia bacterium | reverse complement strand
CCAACCCCCACGGGCTCAGAGATCGGGGCGGGTCAGCTTGACCGCGGCCCCGGTGAGGGGCCCCAGGTACTCCAGCCGTTCCAGCCAGCGGGAGGGGATGGCGTCCACCCCCCGGGCCACTCCCAGCAGCCCCCCGGCGATGGCCCCGGTGGTGTCGGTGTCGTCACCCCGGTTCACCAGGGTGACCAGGATCTCCTCCAGTTCGGCGTCCTGGCCCAGGGCCCAGACGGCACAGCGCAGGCTGTCGATCACGAACCCCGAGGTGGACAGTCGCTCGGGCGGGGTGTCCGGATCCACCGCCAGGGCCTCCAGCACCCGGGCTCGCAGGGGCAGTGAGGCCGCGGCCTCTATGGCTTGGTCCGGCTCCGCCCCCTCCAGCAGGGCGGCCACGATCTCCCCGTAGGCCACGCAGGAGTCCAGGCACAGGGGATGGGCGTGGGTCACGGCCGAGATCTCCCTGAGTTCCCGTCGCCGCACCTCGGGATCGGCCCTGACCAGGGCCGTGGGTATGCACCTCATCAGGGAACCGTTGCCGCACGATCTGTCCCCGGTCTCCCCCGAGGTGATGGGATCCCCGGTCCGGTCCAGACGGGCCAGGGCCCGGGCGGTGGTGCCGCCGATGTCGCGGGGACTCCCGTGGTACCACTCCAGGAAGGCCCCGGCCACCCGGTCCAGGGACCACGGTCCGTCGAGGTAGGAGCGGGCCACGGCCCAGGTGAGGTCGGTGTCGTCGGTGCCCTGCCCGGGTCGCCAGCGGAAGGACCCCCCACCGGTGATCTCCCGGTGAACCCCGTGGCGTTCGGCTATGGCCTCGGGGGTCATGAACTCCAGCGTGGCCCCCAGGGCGTCACCCACGGCCACGCCCAGTAGTCCCCCGGCGGTGCGCTCCACGGGGGTGGGGGCCGGGTCGGTTCCCGGGATTCGGTCGGTGCTCATCGGTACTCCCATCGGACTCGTCGATCACTCGGGAGTCAGTAGCGGTGGGCCGTGACAGATCTGCTGTCACATGGTGAAGGCCGGGTCTTGGGTGGTGTCGGGTTGGGGGTGTGGCTCTCCCCTCTGCCCCTGTCTGTCACATGGTGAAGGCCAGGTTGCGGGCGGTGGCGTCCCCCCAGCGGTCATCGCCGGTCCAGGTGACCCTTCCGGCTCCGATCTCGGTCCCGGGGTCGATCCGGCCGCAGGCCAGCAGGGCGAAGGTGGTGGAATCGGTGGTGAGGGTGACGTCGGGTCGTTCGAGTTCGGGGACCTCCCGGGCCCGACCGTCCACCACCACGTGCATGGTGCGTTTCACCGGGCCGGTCAACTCGATGGTGATCGACATGCCGTCGGGGAGCCCCACCCTCCGGCCGATGATGTAACCGAGAGACCCCTGGATCTCGTCGATGGACATCTCCGCCGCCGGCCCCGACTCGTGGCCCGCCAACCCCAGGGGACGGCGGATGTCCTGCTCGTGCACCCAGTGGTCGAAGACCCTGATGGCCATGAACCGCCCGTAGGTGGCGGGTCCCACCGGGGTCATGCACTCGGTGTCCATGTCGGTGGGGGTCAGCTCGGCCCACTGGCCCCGCCGGATCCCCATGATCTCCCTCCAGCGGGCCAGAATCTCGTCCCCCGGGAGTCCCTCGACCTCGGTGGTGAAGGCCACCACCTCACCGAAGGGCAGGGGGGTGGCGGCGTCGACGGGGCGCCAGTCGCTGAGCATGTGCTCCACCCCCGCCAGGTGGGTGACCACCCCCTTGACCGTCCAGTCGGGGCAGAGCGAGGGGGTTTCCCACTGTTCCCCGGTGAGGGCCGGGAGCAGGTCCTCCAGGGAGGCCACGCACAGCTCCAGGTTGGTGAGGGTGTCGGAATGGGAGGTGTTCACGTGTCGGCTCCAGGGTTCGGCTGTCGTTGAGGGTCAGGGGGACGGGGGCGCGGTTCCCGGGGAAGACCCAGAATGCGCTCCCCGATCAGGTTCCGTTGGATCTCGCTGGTTCCCCCGCCCAGCTTCAGGCCGGGAGAGTAGAGGAAGGGTTCCGTGGCCGGACCGGTGACCGTCGCCGCCGGACCCGTGGCGTCGAGGGCGAACTCGGCCAGCTCGGCCCCGATCTCCGAGGCGGCCAGCTTGGTGAGGGGACCCAGGGACAGGTCGCCGTCGCTGCGGCTCATCATGTGGACCAGGGTCCGGCCCCTAACCTGCAGGTCGGCCAGTCGGTCCCGGGACAGGGGGTCGGGGGACGGGGTGTCGGAGGCCAGCCGCTCCAGGCGGCGCTGGAGGTTGATGGCCCCCACCCGACCGGCCGACCTCTCGTCGGCCAGCACCGACATGGCCACCCGCCAACCCCCGTTCAGGGGTCCGACCAGGGCGTCGGGGGGCAGTTCCACGTCGGTCAGGAACACCTCGCAGAACTCACTGTCGCCGGTCATCTGCACTATGGGGCGAACCTCGATCCCCGGGGTGGACATGTCCACGCAGAAGAACGAGATCCCCCGGCCACCCGTCTGGTCGGGGTCGGTACGGGCCAGGAGGATGGCCCACTGGGCCAGTTGGGCGGTGGAGGTCCAGACCTTCTGACCGTTGACCGTCCAGCCCCCGTCGGGGCGGGATACGGCCCGGGTGGTGAGCGAGGTCAGGTCGGAGCCGGCCCCCGGCTCGCTGAAGAGCTGGCACCAGAGGATCTCCCCGCTGAGGGTGGGTTCGAGGAACCGGAGCCTCTGGGGTTCGGTTCCGAAGCGCAGAATGGCCCCCGCCGCCAGGATGACCCCCTGGAAGTTCATGTGGGGGGCCACCTCGGCTCGGGCGCACTCCTCCCCCCACACGTTGGTGTGGGCCCGGGTCAGGCCCCGGCCCCCGTAGCGGGGGGGCCAGTGGAGTCCGGCCCAACCGTGGCGGTGCATGTGGGCCTGCCAGGCCCGGGCCCGGTCCCCGACCGAGGGGGGCATGATGGTTCCGAAGGCCGGGCAGGCCACCCCCGACGCCACCGATTCATCCAGGAACCGACGGGCCTCCCGCCGGAAGTCGGCCAGGGAAGGCCCCCCGAGCGGTGTGGACCCCTTGTCCCCGCTGGTCACCGGTGTCCCCCCAGATCGCCCCTCACCCCCGAGATGTGAGCCGCTGGAAGCGCCGCCTGTCAAGGTGGTGGACCCTCGGCTAGCTTCGGGTCCGTCGTGGTGATCGGGAGGAGACACGATGGGTACCGGTGACCGGGGAGGCGGCGGTCGGCGCCGGAGGGTCGGGACACGGACCCCGTGGGTGGTGGCGGTGGCCGTGGCCCTGCTGGCGGCGGCGTGTTCCTCGAGCGGTCAACCGGAGGCGACACCGCCGACGGTGACCACCGAACCCCCGGGCCCGAGCACCAGTGCCGTGGCCCCGACCACCGAGGGACGGGCGACGTCCACCACCGACACCACCGAATCCGCCCCGCCCCCGGTTCCCGACCGGGCCTGGTACATCCTGCCCCCGGGCAACTACGGGGGTCTGCCCCCCAACGACGACTCCCGTGACCAGCTCCCCCTCTACGACGGTCTCACCCCCCTGCGGG
>JALSTE010000186.1 GCA_026983855.1 Acidimicrobiia bacterium | reverse complement strand
GAGGCCAGATATGACGCCACCGTCGCTTCGGTGAGGGGTGAGTAGCGGGTCATCATCCGACGTTACCCTGACCGGTGACGACCCGAGGAGCCGCGTGAACCACGAGAGCCCGACCGAGCCATCGGAACCCCCCGATCGACGTCCCGCCGGGGGGCCCACCATCGACGGGGACCTGCTCCCCTTTCTGCTCAAGCCCGAGAACCTGGCCCGCGTCGATGGGGACGCCGTGCTCATCGGCGACCGCCGCCGCTACCCCTTCGCCCGGGAGTTCGTCCGCTGCCGCACGGTGGACGAGGTGGCCGACGCCATCAGGGCCATGGTCACCCAGGGCAGCGGACCGTGGGTGGCCGCCGCCCACGCCATGATCCTCGCCGCCCGCGAGGCCGAGAGGGGCGCCGGCTCCCCCGAGGACGTCATGGCCCACCTGGGGGCGGCCCGGGACGCCCTGGTCGCCACCCGCCCCACCAACACCGCCATGGCCCGCCGCCTCGACGATCTGCTGGTGGCGGTTCGACGTGGTCTGGACGCCGGTGTCCCCTCCACCGAGACCATCCCGGAGTGGATCACCACCACCATCGGGGAGATCTACGCCAACTACTCGGTGAGGGCACGTTTCGGGGCCGACATGATCTCCGACGGTGACGGGGTCCTGACCAATTGCTTCGGGGAGGCGGCGGTGGTGATGGCGGCGGCCATGGCCGTTCGCGACGGCAAGGACATCGTCTTCTACACCCCCGAGACCCGCCCCTACCTCCAGGGGGCCCGACTCACCGCCCCCTCCCTGAGTGAGGTCGGTGTCCCGGTCCGGTTGATCACCGACAACATGCCCGCGGCGGTGATGGACCGGGGGCTGATCCAGGTGTTCATGACCGCCTCGGACCTCATCACCCTCGACGGCCACGTGGTCAACAAGATCGGCACCTACCAGAGCGCGGTCGTGGCCCACCGCCACGGTATTCCCTTCTACCCCTTCGCCTGGGGGCGGGACGACCGGGCCCGCACCCGCGGCGACATCGTGGTGGAGGAGAGGGACCCCGCCGAGGTGAGGCGGGTGATGGGCCACCCCACCACAACCGACGACATCGACGCCTTCTACCCCACCTTCGACGTGACCCCACCCGAGCTGGTGTCCGGGGTGATCACCGTGGCCGGGGTGTTGAGTCCCTGGGACCTCCACCGCCACCCCAGGTTCTGAACCGTGGCCGACACCCTCACCTCCCCACCCCACCAGAGGACCTGAACCGTGGACGACACCCTCACCTCCCTACCCGAACTGGGGCAGATGGCCCGGGTGTGCCGACGTCTGTCAGCCCTGGGCTGGTCGGAGGCCACCGGTGGGAACCTGTCGTTCCGCCTCGGGGCCGAACGGGACGTGGGCCCCGCACCAACCTCTGCCACACCCACCGAACTTCCCGTGGAGGTGCCCCACCTGGCGGGAAGACACCTGCTGGTCACCGGCTCGGGAACCCGGGCCCGGGACATAGCCGCCGATCCCGCCGCCGGTGTGGGTCTGTACCGCATCTCCGACGACGCCCGCAGCTACACCTGGCTGGCGGGGAACGACCGCCCCACCAGCGAGCTGCCCTCCCACCTGGCCATCCACGACACCCTCGAGCTGGTCCGACCGACCCACACCGCCATCGTCCACACCCATCCGGCCCGACTCATCGCCCTGACCCACCTGCCCGAGCTGCGGGACGCCCGAACCCTGAGCGACACCCTGCTGTCGATGCAGAGCGAGGCCCGGCTGCATCTCCCCGAGGGCATCGGCTACCAGGGTTTCCACCCCCCCGGAAGCCTGGAGATGGGCCTCGACTCCGCCGTTCACCTCCGACGCCGCCCGGTCCTGCTGTGGCACATGCACGGGGCCCTGGCCACCGGGGCCGGTCCCGACGGGGCCCTGGACCTACTGGAGGTGGTCGACAAGGCCGCCGACGTCTACTGGACCCTGCGTTCGGCGGGGGTCGTGCCCAGCGGCCTCGACGAGGTCGACCTGAGGGCGTCACTCTCCCGCTACGGCAAGCTGGATCGCTACCTCGACGCCTTCCCCCACCCACCGGGCCACGGGGAACCCACTCCACCGACCACCACCCACAACCACCGGAAGGACCACCAGTGACAGAGATCCGCCCCGACATGGGCCTGGGCACCCTCGTGAACCACATCGACGAGGGGCACCACTCCGAACACGCCCACGTCATGCCGATCTACCAGACGTCCACATTCGGCTTTCCCGACACCACCGCCGCCGCCGAGGTGTTCGCCGGGGAACGGCCCGGATACGCCTACACCCGGGGTGGGAATCCGAACTTCACCCACCTGAACCGCCAACTGGCCTGGCTGGAGGGTCTCGACCTCATGGCCGCCTCCCCCGAGGTCGACCCCGCCGAGCTGGTCGGGGCCCAGTGCACCTCCTCGGGCATGGCCGCCACCGCCGCCTCGGTGTTCGGGCACATCGGTTCGGGGGGAAGGGCCATCGTCCAGCGGGGCCTGTACGGCAACAGTTTCAAGTTCTGGTACGTGATGGCCCCACGGATGGGCATAGAGGTCCACTGGGTCAGCCAGGTCGACCCCGCCTCGTGGGAACGGGCCTTCGCCGAGTTCCCCGACCCCGACCTGGTCTTCGTGGAGACCCCGTCCAATCCCACCCTCGACGTGGTCGACCTCCGCCACCTCGTCGGGGTGGCCCACGACCACGGGGCCTGGGTCTTCGTGGACAACACCTTCGCCACCCCCTTCCACCAGCGGCCCCTGACCCTGGGTTGCGACGTGGTGATCCACTCCACCACCAAGTACATCAGCGGCCACGGCCAGGTGATCGGTGGGGCCATCGTCTCCAACCGGATGGACTACATGGACCCCCGGGGTGGCGGGGTGGGCCTCACCACCCGCATGTTCGGGGTCACCCCCAGTCCCAACGACACCTGGCTGATCTCCAACGGTCTGCGCACCTTCGAGATCCGCATGCAGCGCCACGCCCAGAACGCCATGACCCTGGCCCAGTGGCTGGAGGGCGACGACCGGGTGGCCCGGGTCCACTATCCCGGACTGCGCTCCGACCCCCACCACGAGGTGGCGGCCCGCCAGATGTCCCGGGGTTTCGGGGGGATGGTGTCCTTCGAGGTGGCCGGGGGCTACGAGGCGGGAATGAGGTTCACCAATTCCGTGCAGATACCCACCCTGGCCGTCAGCCTGGGGAACGTGGACAGCCTCATCCAGCACCCGGCCTCGATGACCCACGCCGCCGTTCCCCCCGAGGAGAGGGCCAAGGCCGGGATCTCCGACGGACTCATCCGCCTCTCGGTGGGAATCGAGGACGTCGAGGACCTCATCGCCGACCTGGACCGGGCCCTCGACGCCTGAGCCACCCCGGGGGGGCGATCCATCGGGCCTGCCACCGGCTACTACCAGGAGGCCGGTCCCGACATCGGGGAGATGGCCCGATACCTCCGGTGGGAGCATCCCCTGGTACTCGCCCTCCCCGGGTCGGAGGAGGCATGGCCGACCCTCCCGGCCCCCTACT
>JALSTE010000185.1 GCA_026983855.1 Acidimicrobiia bacterium | reverse complement strand
CTCCTGAACACGTTCAACACCGGTGCCCCCGCCTTCGGAGTGGAGTCGTGAGGCGGACCCTCCACGTCGAGGCCCTGGCCCGGGTCGAGGGGGAGGGGGCCATGACCGTCGAGATAATCGACGGAGAGGTCACCGACGTGCATCTGAGCATCTTCGAACCCCCCCGGTTCTTCGAGGCCTTCCTGAGGGGCCGCTCCCACACCGAGCCCCCCGACATCACGGCCCGCATATGTGGGATCTGCCCCGTGGCCTACCAGATGTCGTCCTGTGCGGCCATCGAGGACGCCTGCGGGGTCACCGTCGACGGGCCGCTGGCCGACCTCCGGCGGATCATGTACTGCGGCGAGTGGATCGAGAGCCACGTGCTGCACATCTACATGCTCCACGCCCCCGACTTCCTCGGGGTGCCCAGCGTCATCGAACTGGCGGCCCTCGACCGGGCGACCGTCGAGGCCGGCCTGGCCCTCAAGAAGGTGGGCAACGATCTCATCGAACTTGTCGGGGGCAGGGCCGTCCATCCCGTGAACGTGAGGGTCGGGGGTTTCTACCGGGCCCCCGAGGAGTCTGCGGTTAGGGCCATGGGCGAACGTCTCCGCCGGGTCAGGGAGACGGCCCTGGCCACCGTCGAGTGGGTGTCGGGGTTCGACTTCCCCGACCTCGAGACCGACTTCGAGTTCGTGAGTCTGAGGGAGGATGACCGCTACCCGATCACCGGTGGTCGCCTGGTGTCCAGCGGGGGGCTGGACATCGCCCCGGGGGAGTTCCAGCGTCACTTCGCCGAGTTTCAGGTACCCCACTCCAACGCCCTGCACTCCCGCATGCTCGAGGGCGGCGACTACGTCGTGGGCCCCATGGCCCGCTACAACCTGAACTTCGACCGATTGTCACCGGCGGCCCGTGCGGCGGCGGTGTCCGCCGGGCTCGGACCCGAGTGCCGCAATCCGTTCAAGTCGATCATCGTGAGGGCCGTCGAGGTGGTCCACGCCTGCGAGGAGGCCATCGGCCTGATCGAGAGTTACCGTCGACCGGCGGTCCCCGCCGTGGCGGTGGAGCCCCGGGCCGGGGTCGGCCACGGCTGGACCGAGGCCCCGCGGGGGCTGCTGTGGCACCGCTACGAACTGGACGGTGACGGGACCATCCTGGAGGCCGACATCGTGCCCCCGACCTCGCAGAACCAGCCGGCCATCGAGCGGGATCTCCACCGGTTCGTCCAAGACCACCTGGCCCTGCCCGACGGCGAACTGGGGCGCCGGGCCGAGCAGGTCATCCGTAACCACGATCCGTGCATCTCGTGCGCCACCCACTTCCTGGACGTGAGGATCAAGCGGTCTTGACCGGTCCCCCGGCAGTGGTGGTGTTGGCGGTGGGCAACCCCTATCGCCATGACGACGCGGTGGCGGCCCACGTCGTGGCCGCGGCCGACCTCGATCCCGCCGTCGACGTGGTGGAGATGGAGGGTGAGCCCACCCGAATGATCGAGGCCTGGAGCGGCTCCGATCTGGTGGTCGTGGTGGACGCGGTGCGCAGCGGTGCACCACCGGGAACCCTCCACGAGTACCGCGACGGATTCGAGGCCCTGGAACCGGTGACCGGGGGAACCCACACCCTCGGGGTGGGGGAGGCCGTGCGGCTGGCCACGGTCCTGGGTCGCATGCCCCGACGTCTGGTGGTGCTGGGGGTGGAGGGGGCCGACTTCTCGATGGGGCGCGGCCTCAGTGCGGCGGTCTCCGACGCCGTCGAACCGGCGGCGGATCGTCTGGCCGCACTGGTGGCCTCGGCCTCAGTCCAGCTCCATGGGGGGGATGGTCCCGAAGCGACCGGCGTTGTAGTCCTCGATGGCCTCGATGAGTTCCTCCCTGGTGTTCATGACGAAGGGGCCGTAGCGGGCGATCGGCTCGTTCAGGGGTCGACCGCTGAGGACCAGGACCTCCATGGGCTCCGCCTCCTCGGGGGAGGGCCCGGGACCCCTGATCACGAGGTCGCCCTCACCGGGGGAGAGGATGGCGAACTGGGACCTGGCCAGGGGAACGGCGGGGTCCCCCACCGATCCGTGGGAGGCGAAGGCGTGGACACCGATGTTGTGATCGGTGGGAATGTCGAGCGTGACCTCGGCACCGGGAGTCAGGGTCAGGTGGACGTAGTTGATGGGGGTGTGGGTTCGGGCCGGGCCGGTGGCCCCCAGGACCGCACCGGCGATGATCCGGGCCGTCCACCCATCCCCGGTGACCTCCGTCAGCCCCCCCGGCTCCAGTGACTGGTAGCGGGGCGGGGTCCGCTTGAGGTCCCGGGGGAGGTTCACCCAGAGCTGGAATCCGTGGGAGAGTCCGCCCTCCCGGACCATGGTGGGGCCCGGCATCTCGGAGTGGATGATGCCGTCACCGGCGGTCATCCACTGCACACCCCCGGCCCTGATGATGCCGCCGTTCCCGGTGGAGTCCCGGTGCTCGGTCTCCCCGGCCAGGATGTAGCTCACGGTCTCGAACCCACGGTGGGGATGGTCGGGGGCCCCCTTGCGTTCGCCCGGTGCGTACACCCGGGGCTCCAGCTCGTCGAGCAGCAGGAAGGGGTCCAGGTGATCCAGGGCCGGGGTGGGGAAGGGCCGGTACACCCCGAAACCGGCCCCCTCCAGGGTGTGGGTGGCCTCGATCACCCTGGTGACCGGCCGGGTGCTGACGTCTGCCATGGGGCTACGGTACGGGGCGGCGTCGAGAAACATCTACCGGTCGAGGTGAAGGCGAATGTTCGATCCCCTGGCAATCACCGGACACGTGGAGATGAGTCCCAAACGAATCAGGGTGGTCTTCGGGGGGGAGACGGTGGTGGACTCCACCGCGGCCCGGCTGGTGTGGGAGCACCCCCACTTCCCCCAGTACTACTTTCCCCTCTCCGACGTCGCTCCCGGTGCCCTCGTCCCCACCGAGGTGACCACTGAGAGGGAGGGGCTGGGCACGGCGGTGATGTACACGGTGAGCGCCGGTGGTCGGGAGGCCCTGGGCGGGGCCTGGATCTACCCCGAGTCACCGGTGGAGGCCATTCGGGAGCTGGTCCGGTTCTCCTGGTCGGCCATGGACCGCTGGTACGAGGAGAGCGAGCAGGTCTACGACCATCCCCGCAACCCCTACGCCCGTATCGACGTGCTGGAGTCGGGACGTCACGTCCGGGTCGAGGTGGATGGTGTCACCCTGGCGGACAGTCACCGCCCCAAGTTGCTGTTCGAGACCGGTCTGCCGACCCGCTACTACCTCCACCACGACGACGTGAGATTCGATCTACTCGAACCCAGCGACAGTCGTTCGACGTGTCCCTACAAGGGGGAGGCCCGGTACTGGAACGTGGTGACGCCCACGAACACCCACCCCGACATCGTGTGGTCCTACCCCGCCCCCTTCGCCGAGGTGCAGAAGATCGCCGGCCTGGTCTGCTTCTACAACGAGAAGGTGGACATCCACGTCGACGGCGAACTCGAACCGCGGCCGGTCACCAAGTTCAGCTGAATTCACCGCCATACCCGCCGACCTCGTCCCA
>JALSTE010000184.1 GCA_026983855.1 Acidimicrobiia bacterium | reverse complement strand
TCAGCTTCAAGCCGGGGAGACCGTGGAGTCCGCGGTCAACGTGAGCTCCGGCTGAGAGCCCGGCCCAAGGTCAACGTGAGCTCCGGCTGAGCACCCGGCCCAAGACCAACGTCACCTCCAGCTGAGAGCCCGACCCAAGATCAACGTGACCCACCACTCCCCACCCACCACCGCCGGGCGGAATCCGCGTCAGTCGAGGCTCAGGGCCATGGGCACATGGGGTATCCCGTCGAGCACGGTGCCGGGACCGACGGCCTCGAATCCCATCGAGCGGTACCAGTCCACCAGGTGGGCCTGGGCCTCCAGAAAGAACTCCCGTGGTCCCGAGGACAGGATCGCCCCCACCAGGTCCCGGGCCAGGCCCCGCCCCCTGCGGTCCCGGCGGGTCGCCACCCGTCCGATCACCGTGGTCCCCTCACGGAGATAGGTCCGGGCCACGGCCACCACCGGGGCCGACCCACCTTCGGGTTCCTCCATCCACCAGTGCTCGGACCGGGGGTCCAGACCGTCCAATTCGGGATAGGCGCACTCCTGTTCCACCACGAACACCTCGACCCGGAGTCTGACCAGGTCGTGGAACCGGGAGACCGTCAACTCCGAGAACGGAGCCCGCTGGATCCTCGGGGCCGGGGCGCTCAACTGAGCAGTACGGCCAGGGACCCAACCATGAGCGACAGGACCAACAGGACCGACATGATGACCGATCCCCAGAACAACACCGGCTGACGCCTCCTCAGGGGGAGAACCCGACCGGTCGAATCATGGGTTGCACGTCTCGCCATGGAGCCGAGGATAGACCCACCCACCGTCACGATTCCCCCGCCCCTGAACCGCCCTACCCGCTCAGGTTGTCCTCAGCCTCGGAGGCCAGGGCCAACCAGGTCTCCTCGGTCCGGTCCAGTTCGGCGCCCACCTCGTTGAGTTCCCGACCGAGAGCCGCCAGGGCCGCGTGGTCGAGCCCCGGCCGAGTCATCTCCGACATGAGCTCCTCGCGGCGGGCGGTGAGGCCGGCCATCTCCCTCTCGGTGGCCTCGATGAGCCGTCTCAACGTCGAGGGGCTGCGCCGTCGGGGGCCATCGTTGCGGGCCCGACCCGACCCCCGCGGGTTCTCCGCCGCTCTCCCGCCCCGCACCGTCCCCCGCTGACGGTCCTCACGAGCGGTGGCCCACACCTGCTCCCCACTGCCGACGAACCGGCAGGTGCCGTCGGGGGACACGGCGAGGACCACCTCGGCGGTCTTCTCCAGGAACACCCGGTCATGGGACACCACCACGAGCGACCCCGACCAGTCGTCGAGGAATCCCTCCAGCGCTCTCAGGGTGTCCAGATCCAGATCGTTGGTCGGCTCGTCGAACAACAGCACGTTCGGGCCCCGGGCCAGCACCAGCAAGAGTTCCAGACGACGGCGCTCACCTCCCGACAGGGTCCCCACCAGGGCCCGCTGGGCCTCGGCGTCGAACCAGAATCTCTCGAGTAACGCCGACTGCTCCGGTCCGATCTGACGACCGTCACCCGCCACCACGTCCCTGACCCGCTCATCGGCGGGCAGGGGTCGACCCTGCTGGCTGAAGTAGCCGAGTCGGACGGTGGAACCCCACTCGACCCGACCCGAGGTGGGTTCCACCCGGCGGGCCATGAGATCCAGCAGGGTGGACTTTCCCGCCCCGTTCGGGCCGACGATACCCAGCCGGGAACCGGGATCCAGGCCCAGATCCAGGTCACGGATCACCGTGGGCCCGTCACCGTAGGAGAACGACACCCCGTGCAGGTCGATGACCCTCTTACCGAGCCGGGTCCCACCCTGGGAACCCAGGTCAAGGTCACGGTCCCTGACCGAGGAGTTGCGCTGCGGTCCGGCGATGATCTCCCGGGCCTGGGCCAGTCGGGACCGGGGTTTGCGACGTCGGGCCCGGGCTCCCCTCTGGATCCAGGCCAGCTCCTGGCGGGCCAGGATGCGCCGACTCGCCTCGGCCCTCTCCTCCGAGGCCAGCCTCTCCGCCTCCGCCGCCAGGTGGGTCCGGTAACCGCCCTCGGTCAGGTGCCATCCGTCGCGACCGATCGCGAGGATGCGGTTCGTGACCCGGTTGAGCAGGGCCCGATCGTGGGTCACGAGCACCACTCCCCCGCGGAACGCGGCCAACCGGGCCTCCAGCCACTCGGTGGCCTCTATGTCCAGGTGGTTGGTGGGCTCATCGAGGATCAGCAGGTTGGAGTCCCTCAGCAGGGCCCGGGCCAGGGCCACCCTCTTGGCCTGGCCGCCGGACAACGACCGGACATCGGTGTCGAGGTGGTCGCCCATCCCCAGCCGGTCCAGGATGGATTCGGCCTCCCATCCCTCACCGACCGCCTCACGAACCGAACCGGTACCGAGGTCCGGTCGCTGGGTGAGAACCGATATGACCGTCTCCCGTCCCAGCCTGATCTGGCCGGACTCCGGTCTCTCCTCGCCGGCAAGAATCCGGAGCAGGGTGGACTTGCCGCTGCCGTTGAGGCCCAGGACCCCGATGCGGTCACCGGTGGACAGGGTCAGGGACAGATCCTCGAACAGGGGCCGATCGGGCCGGGTCACGGTCAGGTTCTGGGCGTCGAGCAGAATCACGGGAACCCCGAAGCTACCGGTCGATGACCTCCACCCCGCCTCGGGTGTCGGAGCCCGCACCGGGCCCCGACCCGCCGAACTCGTCGAAAGCCATCGTCACCACGGTCGGGTGACACCCCGGGGCCGGGAACGGGCCGGAACCGTTCTGACTGACCTGGAATCGGGGATGGGACGGTCCGATCCTCAGGAATCGAGCAGCCGCCAGCCGATGGTGCGCTCCACAGGTGCGTCGTGGTCGTGGGAGACGGTCCGATCCTCAGGAATCGAGCAGCCGCCAGCCGATGGTGCCGGACAGGTCGTCGACGGTCACCTCGATTCCACGGGAGTCCTCGGAGTTGTCGGCGGCGAAGGCCCGGCACTCGAAGGTGGACCCCACCTCCTCCACCCGGAAACTCTGATCTCCGCAGTCGACCTTGATCGGCTTCCCGAGACCCTCGGTGAGATCCTTGGCCACCTCGAGCTCGGCCCGGTCGACATCCACGAGGGCGTTCAGTCTGACGACCCGGGCCCGACCGTCCTCGTCCATCGTGACCTCGGTGCGGATGAGGCCATCCGCCACCATGGCCGTGCACTGGAACGTGGAACCCGGGGTGAAGTCGATGGCGTCGCCGCAGTTCACCTCCCCGATGTCGACCACCGGGAACTCCCCACGCAGCACATCGCCGACCTGGGACCTGAGCTCGTCCTCTCTGGAAGTCCCCCCGCACGCCGCAAGGAGGATTGTCGCCGACCCCGCCAGGGCGAGGAGACGCCGGTATCGCATGGCACCTCCGACTCGTACTGTCGACCAGGACTGTAGGCCAAGCGGGGTGAGGACCGCGGCATCAACGTCCACGGGCCTCCCCCGCTCACCCACCAACCCGATCCGCAACCCCCACCACCGACCGCGGCATCAACGTCCACGGGGCTCCCCCGCTCACCCACCAA
>JALSTE010000183.1 GCA_026983855.1 Acidimicrobiia bacterium | reverse complement strand
CCTGGCCCCTCGGGGGCGGGGAACGGGGAGTGCCCGCGACCAGGCGACGCGGGTCGGCCTGGGGATCGTCCTCCCCGGGGATGTCATGGAGTGCCCGCGACTAGGAGACGTGGGCTGTCTATGGTGCCGGGGTGGTCTCGATCCCGCCTCCCGTAGCCCGAGCCCCCCGTTCGGGGTGGAACGGTTCCCGACCCCGCCTCCCGGCCCTCGCCCTGGCCCTGGTGCTCCTGGCCGCCGCCTGCGGATCCGGAGGTGACTCCGGGACGGGGCGCCGCTCGGACGGTCCGACATCCACCGGGGCTCCGGCCGTGTCGAGCACGTCGCCGACGACGGAATCCCCGGGCCCGGTGCCCCCGTCGAGGCCATCGGGCGGTGAAACCCCCGGTGATGCGCCCGGTTCGGGACCGGCGACCGGACCGGTCTCCATACCGACCCCCGATGGTCAGACCCTCGCCGCCGAGGTCTTCGCCCCCACCGGGGCCGTCCGTGGCGGGGTGGTGCTGGCCCACATGAGGGGAGCCAACAAGGAGACCTGGTTCGAGTTCGCCCGCACCCTGGCGGCGGAGGGTTACACGGCCGTGGCCTTCGACTTCCGTGGCTATGGGGGCTCCAGCGGCGAACGGGACACCGACCTCGACGTCGATGTCGCCGCCGCCGTGGACTTCCTGACCTCGGCCGGAGTGGACCGGGTGTTCGTGATGGGGGCCTCCATGGGGGGAACGGCCACCGTCTTCGAGGGTTCCCAGCTCGACCTGGCCGGACTGGTGAGCCTGTCGGGTCCCACCTCGTTCGCCGGTCTCGACGCCCTCGCCGCCGCGGCGAGCCTCGATGAACCGGCCCTGTTCGTGGCGGCGGAGAACGACTCTCCCTACGCCGACCACGCCCGTCAGATGGCCGGGGCCTCAGGAGCCGAGGTGGTGATCCTGTCGGGCCACAGCCATGGCACGAACCTGTTCGGCGATCATGGCCCGGAGCTCACCGATCTCCTGCTCAACTTCCTGGCGGCCAACTCCTGACACATCCGTTTCAGTGCGGGCCGACGGTGGCTTCTAGTGTGGGGTCCTTCCCCTGACCTTCGGAGGTACAGATGGCCGGTATGGAGGGAACTCCCGATCTCTTCGCCCTGGACGCCCGTCTGGGTGACGAGGAGACGATGATCCGCGACACCGTGAGGCGCTTCGTCGACAGCGAGTTCCTGCCGGTGGTGGCCCGGCACTTCGAGGCCGGCACCTTCCCCGAGGAACTCATCCCCACCATCGGGGAGATGGGTCTGTTCGGCATGCATCTGGAGGGATACGGCTGCGCCGGGGCCTCGGCCACCGCCTATGGGATCGCGTGCCGGGAGCTGGAACGGGGCGATTCGGGGCTCCGCAGCCTGGTCTCGGTGCAGGGGTCGCTGTGCATGTTCCCCATCTGGCGTTACGGCTCGACCGAGCAGAAGGAGAGGTACCTGCCGGGGATGGCGGCCGGGGAGATAATCGGGTGTTTCGGGTTGACCGAGCCCGATCACGGCTCCGACCCCGCCGGTATGAGCACCCGGGCCGTGAGACGGGGTGACGAGTGGGTCCTCAACGGTGCCAAGAGGTGGATCACCAACGCCGGCATAGCCGACATAGCCATCGTGTGGGCCCGCAGCGAGGAGGGCATGAGGGGATTCATCGTCCCCACCGACACCCCCGGCTTCGAGGCCCACCGCATCCACGGGAAGTTGTCACTGCGGGCCTCGGTGACCGGTGAGTTCTACCTGGACGACGTGGTGGTGCCCGAGGAGAACCGCCTTCCCGACGCCATGTCCATCGGAGCCCCCCTCAGTTGCCTGAGCGAGGCCCGCTACGGAATCGCGTTCGGCGTGGTGGGCGCGGCCACCGCCTGCTTCGACACGGCAAGGGAGTACATGCTGGAACGGCCCCAGTTCGGCCGCCCCCTGGCCTCGTTCCAGATCAGTCAGATCAAGTTCGCCGACATGCTCACCGCCATCACCAACTCCCAGCTCCAGGCCTTCCGCCTGGCGGAGCTCAAGGAGGCGGGGGAGATTCGTCCCGTCCACATCTCCATGGCCAAGCGCCACAACGTGAGGGCGGCCATAGACGTCGCCCGGACGGCCCGCACCATGCTCGGGGCCAACGGGGTGAGTCTGGAGTACCCGCCGATCCGTCACATGACGAACCTGGAGTCGGTGCTGACCTATGAGGGCACCGAGGAGATCCACGGCCTCATCCTGGGCCAGGAGATAACCGGTATCCCCGCCTTCCGCTGAGACCCGGCCCGGGGCTCGTTCCCCCGTGGTCCGACGGTTCCTCAGTTCATCCGGCCGCGGGCCAGGTCCACGAAGGCGGCGAAGAGGGTGTCGTGCCCCTCCCCGGTCACCTTCTCGGGGTGCCACTGCACGGCGATGAGCGGCACGGCGGCATCCTCGGGTTCGAGCACCTCGATGGTGCCGTCGGCCGCCCTTCCGGCCACGCGAAGGCCGGGGGCGACCCGGTCCACCGCCTGATGGTGGATCGAGTTCGTGGTGATGCGCCGCGATCCGTAGACGGCGGCCAGGTGTGAATCCGGTTCGAGGATCACCTCGTGACGGTGGCCGAGCAACTCCTCGGGTGTGGAACCGAAGGGGGGATGATCGGTTCCGGGTACGGATATGTCCTGGTGCAGGGTGCCACCGAGGGCCACGTTGACGACCTGGATCCCGCGGCAGATACCGAACACCGGAGTGCCGGTGCCGAGCGCGGCCCGGACCAGGGCCAATTCACTGGCGTCGGCGACGGGGTCGTAGGTGCGGGGACTGTCGGGAACGGGGGCACCGTAGAAGGAGGGATCGATGTCGTTTCCTCCACAGATGACCACCGCGTCAAGCCGTTCCACCACCTCCGCCGCATCCTCGGGGCGATAGTGGGTCAGCAGTACGGTGACCGCCTCGTGGGCCTCGACGGATTCGACGTACTCCGTGGCCAGGGTGAACAGGTCGGTGGCCGGCCCCAGGAAGGTGGGGAGCCGTCGACGCCAGAGCGACATTCCGATCACGGGCTTCATTCCCGCACGGTATCGCCGCATGGTACCCGTGGGGGCAACCCGGTGATGGAGGAGTCCGCGATACCCCTCCTGGGGAGCAGGGTCCGCGTGGAGGTGACCCTCACCCTCCCAGGGACGTCAGGGGCGGCTGATTCGGGGTAAAGGCCACGGCCCGTCGAGTCGATCATCTGGGTCAGGCACCTACTCGACCCCCTGCCCCAGGGGTGAAGGTGCCCGTGACCGACCACCAATGCGGCGGGTGACAGCGATGCATCAGATGGGTACACCCATAGACCTGAGATCCGGGACATGCTCGATATGCGGGCGTGAGGGTTCCACTTCGTGTGAGGACTGCGGACGTCCGGTCTGCGAGATCCACGCCCATGGTCACGAACTGGCCGACTTCGAGATCGACGGTGTCCCGCCCCACCTCTGCGCGGTGTGCACCCACGCCCGGGCCGACCGCGCCGCGGGGGAGCGTCGGCGGTTGCGCAACCATCGGGCCCAGCGGCTCGAGGGC
>JALSTE010000182.1 GCA_026983855.1 Acidimicrobiia bacterium | reverse complement strand
GGCCCGGGCCCCGGCCCTCATGGCGTGGAACACGGTGGCCCCGGTGGTGGGGGAGGTGTCCCCGGTGCGCCCCGGGAGGCCGGTGACGTAGCGGGTGGTCCGGTGGATGATCTCCATGTCGGCGGGTGTGGTGCCCACGTCCTCGCCGCACACGTAGCGACCACCGAGGTTCTCCACCGCGGCGCCGAAGGCCTCGAGCCGGGCCGGGGACTTGTCGGTGCGGGGGTCACCGATGATCACCGACTTACCGCCCCCGAAGGGGACCCCGGCCATGGCCATCTTGTAGGTCATGGCCCGGCTGAGCCGCAGAACGTCGGTGACCGCGGCGGCGGCATCGGGATAGGGGAACATCCGGATCCCGCCCCCCGCCGGACCCAGGACGGTGCTGTGAACGGCGATGATCGCCCTCAGCCCGCTCTCGGTGTCGTTGACGAACACGATCTCCTCGTGCCCGTCGAAATCCGGATGGTCGAACATCACGCCTCCACTTACCGGCACCCCGGGATCGGCACCATGGCCATCGCCGGGATCGGTCCTCCTCTGGATTCAGCCCTCATCGGGGCCCCGCAGTGAGTAGAGCACGATGCCGGCGGTGACCGCCACATTGAGGGATTCCACCCCCGCGGCCATCGGAACGGACACCGGGGTGGTCCCCGCGCGGCGGAAAGACTCCCCCACCCCCCGTCCCTCGCTGCCCAGCACCAGGGCCCAGGGAGTGACGACCTCCACCTCGGACAGGGCGGTTCCGGCGGTGTCGGCCACCAGCAGTTGCCGACCGGCCCGGACGAAGGAGTCCACCACCGCCTCGGGACGGCGGCGCGGACACAGCGGGACCAGGGCCATGCAGCCGGCCGAGGCCCTCACCGCCCGCGGTGACAACGGGTCGGCGGTACCGAGGGTGGTGACCACGGCACCGACCCCCATGGCGACGGCGACCCGGACGATCGCCCCCACGTTTCCGGGATCCTGCACCCCGTCGATCACCACCACGGGGGCCGGGGTCCCGATCTCCTCGAGGCCCACCAGAGAGGGCCGGGCCAACGCCAGAAGGCCCTGGGGGGTCTCCGAATCCGATATCGAATCGAGCACCACCCGGTCCACGAGGGACACCCGGGGACGGCCCCCGGCGGCGGGGAGCCCCGCCGGGAGGACACCGGAACGGTCGTCATCTCCGTCCACCCCCAGGTAGATCTCGATGAGCTCGACACCGGCGCCCAGCACGGTGGAGAGGGCCCGAGGACCCTCCACCACCATGATCCCCTGCCGGCGACGGAGGTTCGGGTCCCGGACCAGACGGCGGAGCCGCCGGAGGCGGGGATTGGAAGGGGAAAGTGTGGCGGAGCCCATCAGCGGGAGGGGCCGTTCAGACCGGGGTCACCGCCCCGTTGGCGGTGACCCACGCAATCAGGACTGGGCCCGACGGGCGGCCTCGACCAGTTTGGCGAAGCCGGCCGGATCGGTCACCGCCATGTCGGCCAGGATCTTCCGGTCGACCTCGATGCCCGCTTGGTGCAGGCCATTGATGAATCGGCTGTAGCTCATGTCGTGGGTCCGGGCGGCGGCGTTGATCCGCTGGATCCACAGCTTGCGGAACTCGCCCTTGCGGGCCCGACGGTCCCGGAAGGCGTACTGACCCGAGTGGAGCAGTTGCTCATTGGCCGAGCGGTACGAACGGCTCTTGTTCCCGTAGTAGCCCTTGGCCCGGGTGAGGGTCTTGCGGCGGCGCTTTCTGGAGGCCACGGATCGCTTGACTCGTGCCATGACTGATTTCCTTTCGTGGGGTGATCCCGACCGCGGTGGTGAAACGCGGGATCTCCGGGGTGCGACTGGTGATGGTGGGTGTAGCCCGGGGCCGAGGAGTTACCGGCCGAGCATCTGCTTGATGCGGGGTGCGTCGGCGGGGTTCAACTCGGCCTCCATGGCCAGACGGCGCTTACGGGTCGAGGACTTCTTCTCGAGGATGTGATTGCGGTTGCGGCGGCGCCGAACCAGTTTTCCCTTGCCGGTGGTCTTGAAGCGCTTGGCCGCGCCCCGGTGGGTCTTCATCTTGGGCATTTCGATTTCTCCATCTGGTGACACGCCTGCTGGGTGTCCACCACTCGTGGTGGGACCGGAGATCTCCGGTCAGGCCGTTTCGGTCGGGGTGCTCTCGGCCCTGGCGCCGTCGTTCTCACTCTCGTTCTCGCGCTCCCGGCGACTGGCGGCGGCCTGGGCCCTCTTGTCGGGACTGAGCACCATGGTCATGTTCCTTCCGTCGAGCTTGGGGGTCTGGTCGACCTTGCCCACGTGGGACACGGCGTCGGCGACGCGGTCGAGGATCTCCATGCCCCTCTCGGGATGGGCCATCTCCCGGCCCCGGAACATGATCGTGATCTTGACCTTGTTCCCCTGACCGAGGAACTTCTCGACCTTGCGGGTCTTGGTGTTGAAATCCCCGATGCTGATCTTGGGGCGGTACTTCATCTCCTTGAGGGAACCGTGGGAGGACTTCCGGCGGGATTCCTTGGCCCGCTGGGCGTTCTCGTACTTGAACTTCCCATAGTCCATGATCCGACAGACCGGGGGACGGGCCTCGGGGGCCACCTCCACCAGATCCAGTCCCATCGATCGGGCGATCGTGAGGGCCTCGGGCAACGGCTTGATGCCGATCTGTTCGCCGTCGGGCGCCACGAGCCGCACCTCACGGGCACGGATGCGCTCGTTGATGCGGGGTTCGTCGACGTTGGGGGGTGCTATGGCCGTGCTCGCTTGACCAAGGACGTATCTCCTGCTCTCGTCCGGTTTGACTTCCGGCTGCCCCCGCCAGATGCCCGGATTTCCCGGATACCCGATGAGAGAGGGCGGCCACCTGATGGCGCCGCCCCGGGAACGTCGGAACACGGGGCCCTGGGGCCCTGCGATCGAACGAGACCCGGCGCACCTCGACCCCCTGCCGATCTCCGAGGTGACAGAATCTCCGCGGGTACCTGGGGATGCTCCGTGGCCGGGTGGGGGGACGACCCCACTTGGTCAGGTTTTCCTCTGGGAGGTTACCACCCCGGCCGGAGGGAGCAACGCCCCGGGGACCGATCCGGCCCCGACTAGCCTCTGCGGGGGACGGGATCCGAGCCTGCGGGCCCGGTGACCCCCACCGAGACCACTCGCCGAGGAACCGGAGCCGATCATGAGCACACTGTGGACCCCCGACGGAGAACATCCGGTGGAACCCGCCGGGTCGGCCTCCCCCACCTCCGGGTCTTCCGGGGACGGGATCACCGGGGGTGGCCCGGGCGAGCCCGACGAGGCCCAGGCCCGGGAGATGGCCCGTCAGATGGCCGAGGCCCAGGAGGCCCTGGCCCAGGCCCCCGTCGACCAGGTGGTCAGCAACCACGTGATGGGGCTCTTCGAGCTGGCGGCCATCCATCTACGCAAGCAACCCCCCGACCTGGTGTCGGCCCGACTCCCGATAGACGCCATGGGCCTCCTCATCGACAACCTGGGGGATCGCCTATTTGAATCGGAGACCCTGGCCGCCGCCCTCAACCAGCTCCGC
>JALSTE010000181.1 GCA_026983855.1 Acidimicrobiia bacterium | reverse complement strand
GGTCACGGCCCGGCGTCCCTCCCGTCGGGACTCCTCGAGTTCCTCCGGGGAGTAGGGCTCATCCCGGGGCAGGAGGGCCCGGTGACGCCGCTCCGCCTCCGTGATGGTGTCGGGGCGGATCAGATCATCGATCAGTTCCGCCACCCTCCATTCGGCCCGGGGAACCAGATGCAGGTACCCCTCGGCGAAGTCGGCCAGGGTCAAAAGGTTGCGGGCCCCACTGGTACATCCCTCGAGGTCGTGGACACGAACGTCACCGAGTGTGCTCCGGTCGAGATCGATACCGAACACCTCCTCGGGATCGGGGCTGGCGTTGATCAGTTCCTCGACCTTGCGGAGGGAGAAGTCGTCGGCCAGGGCCCCGTGGAACATGACCCCCTTTATCCCCTCGGCCATCCAGTTGCGAAGAAGGCGTCCGGCGGAGAGAAATGGGACGTCGCCGTCCCACAGCACCACCCGGGTGACGGTCCGTTCGGCGTCGCCGTAGACGAGGGCCCGCCGGCCCCGTTGGATGACCTCCGTGGTCAGGACGTTGGCCATGTGCCGTGATGTGATGTCGGGGTAGTGACCTCCCATCCACCAGTCCCGGAGATCGGTGTCGGCGGCCGAGCGGCCCTCCAGCAGATCGGGGTCCTCGACATAGGAGGTGAGCCCGAGGGCGACGACCCGGAAGGGTTCCCGCCCCGGTTCGAGCTGGGAGTTGTGTCGCCACACGGCCTCCAGGATCTCGGCGTACTCGCGGTAGCCGTGCCCGACCCCCATCAGATCGACGAAGAGGTCGTTGCACAGATCCCGATCCCATTGGCGCCCGGTGGTGAGCCGATCCAGGTCATCCTGACGACGGGTGTTGGTGAACTCCCAGGCCAGGTCATTGATCCCGGCCCGGTGGAGTCGGGGCACCAGATCGGCCACGAACCGCAGATGCTGGGAGATGCAACGCTGATCGGCGAGCATGACGATCTGGTGGTTGAGGCAGGAGGCGATGATGTAGTCGCCGGGGTCGGTGAGCCCGCCCGTACGGGTGGACGGGGGAGGGCCCGGGGCCATCTCCGACACCTGATGTCCAATCCCGGAGTCGTCTCCGGGTGGCGTCGGATCCGATGACGGTCGCTCAGCTTCGGTGTCGGCGGGAACCACATCGAACCACTTGTTCATGATCCGGGCACGATAGGCGCTCCGATGGATCGCCGAAAGGAGGGTGGGTGGGGAGGGGTCCTCACGGGAGCTCGATGATCCTCACCGTGCCGTGATGTGGCTGGATTCACCGGGGGAGGGGTCCTCACGGGAGCTCGATGATCCTCACCGTTCCCTTGTCCCCGTCGACCTCGATGAGGGCGCCGTCGGGGATTGTCCGGGTGGCGTCGGTGACGCTGACGACACAGGGGATCCCCAGTTCCCGGGACACGATGACGGCGTGGCTCATGACCGCACCGACATCGACCACCACGGCCTCCGCGGGAACGAAGAGCGGGGTCCACGAGGGATCGGTTATCGGGGCGACCAGGACGTCACCGGGACCCAGGGACCCGGGATCTGAGGGGTCGGTGACCACCCTGGCCCGGCCCCGGGCCAACCCCGGACATCCCGGTAGTCCCTCCAGTTCGGTGCCGGCCGCCACCAATCGGGTCGTGCGATCGCGGCGGACCCACTCCCGGGGAGGGGGAATCTCGCCGTGGAAGAAGAACGGTGGCTCGAGCGCGGACAGCATGTCCCTCACCCGGCGCCGCTCCGCTATGAGGTCGGCGAACCCCAGGGGGTTCGTCAGGTAGTCGTCGAGCTCATCGACGGTGACGAACCACATGTCCCGGGGTGACCCTCCCGATCGTTCCGTCACCCGACGGTCCAGTTCCAGGGCCCGGAGCCGGACGGCGTGGATGGCGGCTATGACGGTGGTCTTGGAGCGCTCGCGACCCTGGGAGAGCACACGGGACGAGGTGGTGAGCCTATGGAAGAGCCGACGGGAGGGCCCCCGTAGCCTCTGGCCCAGCCGGGCCTCGAGCTCCCGGCGCTTACCACCCAGTTCCCCGGACCTGAGGGCCGGCTCGTGGTCGGGTTCGGCCGTTCTCATACGGTCCACCAGCGCCAGCGCCATCTCCGGGGCCGTCTCCCAGGTGTCGAAGTAGGTGTCCCACTCATTGGGCCCACGGGATCCGTACCTCGCCAGGAAGTCGCCGAAACGGGTCAGGAAGGCCTCCGCCCCCGGAGCGGCGTCGAGGCGGGTGAGGAGACCATTCACCCCGGCATCGAACTCAGCCGTCAGCAGGGGATCGTCGCGGACCATGCGCCCGAGGTCCCACAGCGCCGTGGACGGGGCGGCGGACTCGACCTCGCCGATGCCTCCCAGGAGCTGGTTGGCGAGCCCCGGATCCCCGAACTTCTGTTCGCAGTGTCGGGCCAGACCGGCCACCGCCACCCCCGCCTGACCGGAGATGACCAGATGGGTCTCGAACAGGCCGGCGAAGAAGTCGGAGAACCCGATCAGGGTGTCGCGCAGTTCGTCGTCGGTGGCGGTGACGGGATCGACCAGCGATTCGGTGAAGATCTCGACCCGCCGCACGTCGCCCTCCAGCTCGGGCAGGTCATGGATCCTCACGGTGCGCCAGAGGTAGCGAAGTCCCCTCAGGGAGGCTCTGAGGCTCCGGTCATCGGGATGGGGATCGTGGGGAGGGGGATCGGCCGCCCCCATGTAGGCCCGGTCGACGTCCTCGGCCCGACCTCCCGGCATCCGGGTGGCGATCACCCGGTTGAAGCTGAGATTCAGGTAGGCGTACCCACCGAAGACCCCGCTGGTGACGGCGGTGTCCTCCTCGTCGAAGTCCCCCGGCCGGGTGAGCCCGGTACGGATGAAGGCGTTCCGCATCGCCTGTTCGCCGGCCTCGAAGGCCAGTGAGTAGCTCAGGGGGGTGGTCACCTCGGGATAGACCTCACCGGCGTTGCCCCTGGTGTACACGGGGAAGCGGTGGCTGGGTCGGGACGACACGTATTCCCCGTCGCCGAGGTCGACGAATGGGCCCCCTCCGGCGGGGTCCCTGCGGGCGCTCTTGTCCACGGTGTGTTCGGGCATTGTCTCCCCCAGCCTCCACCGTCCCGGGATCGGGACGAAAAGTCCGCGATCCAGACATGGTCTTAACCAAACCTTGACGCGGGTCGCCCACCATCGAAGCACAGGCCCGGGAGAGCCGGGAGCTCGATGGAGAGGATTCGGAGATGTTGGACGGAACCCGACGCAGGATGTCGCTGTGGCTGGGGGGCGCGGCCCTGGCGGCGAGTGTGGGAGCGGGCGCCCTCGTGGCCCTGCCGGTGGGAGCCCAGGAGGAGGGGACGGTACCCCCGGCCACCGCCCCGGCGGGTGACGCCCCCGCCGCCCCCGCTCCGCCGGTCGACGAGGCCGCCTGTGAGGCCCTCTTCGACGAGCTGGCGGTCTCCGAGCCGCTGCCGGCGGAGTTGGTGGCGGAGTTGAACGCCGAGGCCGATCAGTTGGGTGCGGCGCTGACCGAGGCGGGTGTGGCGTTCGAGATGGTGACCGATGATCA
>JALSTE010000180.1 GCA_026983855.1 Acidimicrobiia bacterium | reverse complement strand
GTAGGAACGCTGATCGAACATCTTGCCCGAAATGTTCGGCCGGAACCCGTGGGTGAGGTGGCCCCCGGCGTCGAGTGACATCCCCACCAGGCGCTGGTTGCCGAGGTCCCTCCGCAGGGCCGCCCAGTCCTCGTCGGTGAGGTCGTTGACGTGCTTGGCCCCGGCCGCCTCCAGGGCCGGGGCCTCGACCCGGGCGGCGAGAATGGCCCAGTAGGCCACCAGATTGGCGTCGATCCCGCTGTGGGGCTGCACGTAGGCGTGCTCGGCCCCGAACACCTCACACGCCAACTGGGAGGCCAGGGCCTCCAACTGATCGACGTTGTCGCAGCCGGCATAGAAGCGGTGGCCGATCGACCCCTCGGCGTACTTGTCGCTGAACCAGTTCCCCATGGCCAGCAGGACCGCCGGGGAGGCGTAGTTCTCACTGGCGATGAGCTTGAGGAAACGCCTCTGATCGGCCAGTTCGGCCCGGATCAGCTCCGAGACCCGGGGCTCCACCTCGGAGATGGCGTCGAGAGCCTGGCGGAAGGCGCGGGCCTCGGGGGTGTCCCGGGTCGTCAGGGGGGAGGGGGAGGCATTGGGAGTCTGCTCGGACATCGGGGCTCCAGTCATGAGGGGATGATCGGCCCAGGCGCACGACCCATAGGCGGTACGGACCGCTTCCCGATGGTTATCCACCCGAGGCGCCAGTCACGATCCAGCCCGATGGTACCCCCACCCACAGCCCTCGGAGAGAGCTCCCCCCAACGCCTAATCCAGACTGCGACGCTGTTCGATCGCCCGGCCCAGGGTGAGTTCGTCGGCGTACTCCAGGTCGCCACCAACCGGCAGACCACTGGCCAGACGGCTGACCACCACACCGAGCGGCTTGAGCAACCGACCCAGGTACATGGCGGTGGCCTCACCCTCGATGTTCGGATTGGTGCAGATGATCACCTCGGTGATCGACTCCGGATCCAGACGGGCCAGCAACTCCTTGACCCTCAGGCGATCCGGGCCCACACCCTCGAGGGGGTTCAGGGCCCCCTGCAGAACGTGATAGCGCCCCCGGAACTCCCCCGTTCTCTCCAGGGCCACCACGTCCCGGGGTTCCTCCACCACGCAGATGACCCCGTCCTCACGCCGGGAGTCGGAGCACAACCCGCAGATCTCGTGCTCGCTGACGTTGAAACAACGGGTACAGAATGACACCCGCCGCTTCACCTCGGAGATGGCGTCGGCCAGCCTCATGGCGTCGGTGGTGGGCACCTTCAGCAGGTGGAACGCCAGCCTCTGGGCCGACTTGGGGCCAATCCCCGGCAGGCGACCAAGTTCGTCAATCAGATCCTGTATCGGACCCTCGTAGGCCTGGGACATCTCAGCCCAGCAGTCCGCCCAGGTCACCCGGGCCCAGGTCACCCAGGCCACCGAGATCCAATCCCCCGAGGTCACCCAGGGGACCCATCGACTCCGCCTGGACCTCGGCCGCCCGGGCGGCGGCGTCGTGGAGAGCGGCGACGACCAGGTCCTCCAGCATCTCCACCTCGTCGGGATCCACCACCTCGGGGCTGATGGTCACCTTCTTCACCTCACCCCCGGCGGTCATGGTCACCCGGACCACCCCACCACCGGCCTGGCCCTCCACGAGGGTTCGGGAGGCCTCCTCCTGGGCCGCGGCCAGCTGCTGCTGCATCTCCTGGGCCTGGGCCAGGAGCCGGCTCACATCGAATGGTTCGGTCATGGTGACTCCAGGGGGATCGGTCGGGTCCACCCCGTCGGGGGAGCCCGTCCACCGGCCGGCCGATGGGTTCCCGATGGGGCGGATTCACCATCGAACTCTAACGTCACCCGCCGGCCGAACACCGACCCTCGGTGCTGCTCAATCCCGGGAGCTACAGGCACCCACCCCGACCCCACACAGGCCGCACTCAGTCCTCAGCCTCGATGATCTCCGCCCCGGGGAAGGCGGCCTCGACCCGGTCCAGGGCACTCATGCCCTGGGGTGGGGCATCGGTGAGCCCCCCCAGGTCGACCTCCTCAGGTTCGGGATCGGGATCGGGATCGGGGCGCTCTCCCATTCGGCCCGCATCGGGGGGACCCGCGGGAGCGACGTCACCGACGTCGAGGGACACCGACAGAGCCGGGGAGAACACCGACCTCACCACGTCGGTGAGGTCGGACAGGAACTCGGCGCACCGGTCCCGGTGGGGGGCATTGGGCAGCATGACGTGCACGGTTCCCCCAGCGTCGAGGGTGACCCCATGTCCCCGGAACCGGGCCTGGGCCCGGCGGGGGAGAGAGGACAGAACCCGCTGATCCCAGTCCCGGATCAGGACCTCGGGGGTGGGAAGCCGAACCGGGGGGTCAGCCACCGCATCCCCGACCGGCGGCTCAGCCCCCGGGAGGGGCGGTTCCGGGGCGGGAGTGGACCCCGCCCCCGGGGGCGGGGATGGCGCGGGCGTCGGCCCGAGGGGCGGAGTCGGCACCGGCGCGTGCATCGGCGGCGGGGCCGGCGCGGGCATCGGAGGCGGGGCCGGCGGGACACCGGGGGCGTCCGCGCCGGATGGGGGCTGGGAAGATGGCCCACCACCGGTCGCCCGGGCCAGTGCGGCCCGGGCCTCGTCGGCCAGACCCCTCCCACCCGATCTCCCCCGTGGGGCGGGGGTCGAGACCTCCGGAGTCGGCGCCGTCGGGGTCGAGACCGGCGGGGCCGCGGGTCCGACGGGGGCGTCCGGGGCCGCGGGTGGGACGGGAGGCGTTACCCGCCCCCCGGTCATCGCGGCCAGGGCCGCCTCGAGGGCCTCGACACGTCGGGTCAGGGCTCCGACGTCACCCGACACCGCGGGACTGGTCAGCTTCACCAGAGCCGTCTCCAGCGACAGCCGGGGATCACCGGCCTGGCGCATGACTATCAGGGTCCCCCCCAGGGACTCCAGGGCCCTCACCGTGGCCGCGGGACCAAGGGCCGCACCCTCGGCCCTGAGACCCTCGAGGACCGATTCGGGCAACTCCCGGGGTTCGGCCCCCATCAGCACCAGGAACACGTCCCGCAACCGACGGGTCAACTGTTCGGCCAGCTCACGGACGTCGGCTCCGGCCGCCACCGCCGCCGCCACCGCCGCCAGGGCCGTGTCCGGTCGCGAATCGGCCAGGGAGGCCATCAGGTCATCGAGGGGGAGGACACTGGATCCGATTCCACCGGCGGCGATGACCCCGTCCAGGGCCGAGAGCGTGTCGCGGGCCGATCCCCCGCCGCGGGTCACCACGTAGTCCACGATCTCGTCGGTGACCTCTATGCCGGCCCTGTCCGCCACGTCCCGGACGAGACCCTGCATCCGCTCGGCCCCGACCAGTGAGAGCTCAATGTGCTGGGTACGACTGCGGATGGTCGGCAGTACCTTCTGGGGATCGGTCGTGGCCAGGACGAAGACCACGTGACCGGGGGGTTCCTCCAGGGTCTTCAGCAGGGCGTTGGACGCCTCCTTGGTGAGCATGTGGACCTCATCGAGGATGTACACCTTGGTGCGCCCGGGGGTGCCGATGGCGACGGACCGGACCAGATCCTTCATGTCGTCGATACCCCGGTTGGACGCCGCATCCAACTCGAAGAGATCCATCGAACTGCCCGACTCGATGGCCAGACACGAGGGGCACTCGCAGCAGGGCTCCCCGTCCGCCCCGAGGTTCTCACAGTTGAGAGCCTTGGCCAGGAGCCGGGCACTGGTGGTCTTACCCGTGCCGCGGGGACCACTGAGCAGGTATGCATGGGCCACCCGGTCCTCACGGACCGCGTTCTGCAGACCGGAGACGAGATGGTCCTGGCCGATCACCTCGGCGAAGCGTCGGGGACGGAAACGTCGGTACAGGGACTGATACGCCATCACCGACCACCCTATGGGACTCAGAGCCCACCTTTCCGGGGGTGATGGCCCCGAATCGCGAGCCCACCTTCGGGGAGCCGACCACCCCGAGGGGCGGATCGCCGTCCCACGAGGCGGCCAGGCGATCTGCGGCACACGACGAACTCCGCTGAGAGCTGCTGCCTCCCGGCCCTGACTCGGTTCACGGGACGTCGTTGCACAGGACCCGGCCGCCACGTCGAACGGCGATCCGTCGGTCAATCTACCGGTTGGACCGTCCGCTCACCACCACAACTCCAACCGCGACCGCCGTCCATGTCCGAACGCGGGTGCCATTCGGAGCCCGGCTCCGGACACCCGGGTACGCGTGATCGGCCGGTCCCTTGGGAGCGCCGAATTCATTCGCTACGGTTGTGGACCCCGGGAGGGATGCGAGAGCGGCCGATTCGGCACGCTTGGAAAGCGTGTGTGGTGTCACAGCCACCGTGGGTTCGAATCCCACTCCCTCCGCCAACCCCCGACCAGGGCCACCGCCCGGAGGGCCCCGAGACCGGGCGCCACCGTGGCCATCGGCCCCGGAGCACTCCGTGACCGTTTCCTCAATCTCACCGGGCCCGGATCCAGACTCATGACGATCGCGGAATCCTTCATGGATCTGGCCCTGGATGAGGCCCGTCGAGCTCTCGAACACGGGGACGTTCCGGTGGGTGCCGTGGTCGTGATCGAGGGGGAGGTCGTCTCCGCCCGTCACAACGAGAGGGAGCTGACCGGTGATCCGACCGCCCACGCCGAGATCCTCGCCCTCAGGGACGCCGCCGCCACGACCGGCTCCTGGCGCTTGGAGTCAGCCACCCTCTACGTCACCCTCGAACCCTGCCCGATGTGTGCGGGGGCCTGTCTCAACTCCCGAATCTCCCGCCTGGTGTTCGGGACCACGGACCCCAGGGCCGGGGCCACCGGGTCTCTCTACAATCTCGGGACCGATCCCCGCCTGAACCACGAGTTCGAGGTCCTCGGGGGACCGGGGGCCGGGGAGTCAGCCCGACTGCTGACGGAGTTCTTCCGGTCCCGCCGGTGAGCACGGGCGGCGGCCCGAGGCCACCAACCCCCGAACCGGGTCGGATAACGGGGACACCGCCCACGCCGAAGCCGAGCCCGGGACCTCCTACCGGTCCGGTGGTGACCAATCAGTGGGGAAGAGGCCCCCGAACCCGCTACAGTCGCCGCCGGAGGGTTGCCAGAGCGGACGAATGGGGCGGCCTCGAAAGCCGTTGTGGCCTCCGGGTCACCGTGGGTTCGAATCCCACACCCTCCGCCACCGATACCGGGAGCCCACAGACCAGGTGATCATCCTCGGGGCCCCCGGGCCGACCACCCCCCACCCCGACGACACGGAACCATCCGGACACCGTGGGGTGACCCACCGGTGACCCTGGTGATCCTGGCCGCCCTCTCGGCCACCCTGGCCGGTTCGGGCGACTTCTGCGGGGGACTGGCGTCCCGGGGGGGCAGGGTCAGCGCCGTGGCCACCAACAGCCTGATCATCGGGATGTTCACCGCCCTGTTCATGGCCCCTCTCCTCGGCGGCTCCCCCGATCGAACCGGCCTGCTGTGGGGAGCGGGAGCGGGGGTGGCCGGGGGTGTGGCGATCCACGCCCTCTACCAGGGACTGACCCACGCCGGCGCCGGGGTCGTGTCACCGATCGCCGCCGTGGGCTCGGCCACCTGGCCGGTGCTCTACTCCGTCATCACCGGGGACCGACCCGGGCCCCTCCAGAGCCTCGGGGTGGTCATCGGTGTGGCCGCCATCTGGCTGATCAGCCGCACCAGCGGCAAGGGCCCGCCCGAGGCCCACACCGATAGCCGCCGCGGAGTCAGGTTCGGCATGGCGGCCGGGCTCGGATTCGGGACGATGCTGATCATGTTGAGTCGGGTCTCCACCGATGCCGGCATGTGGCCCCTGGTGTCGGCCCGGGCCGCCGGGTTCCTGGTCCTGGGCGTCCTGGCCCTGGGTGCCCGTCACCCCCTGGCACCGGTGAGGGGAACCTGGTGGGCCATAGCGGGTTCGGGGGTGTTCACCGTAGTGGCCAACGCCCTGTTCATCGCCGCCACCCGTCGCGGTTCCCTGGCCACGGTGTCGGTGATCACCTCGATGTTCCCGGCCTCCACCGTCATACTGGCCCGGCTGGTCTGGAAGGAACGACTGACCCGGGCCAACGTGGCCGGACTGGGCCTGTCCCTCGCCGCCGTGGCCCTCATCGTGGCCTGACCGGACCGGATCTCCCCCTTTCGGGGGAGGACGCCTCAGCCCGATCGACCGGCCATGTTCACCATGGCTGTCCCAGCCCCGCGGTAGCAATACCGGTGGGGTTTCTCCTCGGGGACCCATCCGGCTCGTAGGATCGGCGACCATCCGACGGTGAACACCCGCCCGCTTCCCCTCCCGCCCTCCTCCCGACCCTCCCCGAAGGGACCGACCCCGATGACCACCACCTGGACCGTTTCGGAGGTATGTGCCGCCGTGGCCGGGGCCCTCGATGAGGCGTTTCCCGAGGAGATATGGCTGCGGGGGGAGATACACGGGGCCCGCAGGTCACCGGCCGGTCACCTCTACTTCGACCTCACCGATCCCTCCGGTGACGGTCCGGCTCCCCGCGGTCGGGGCCCGGGGGCCGGCCCGAAGATGTCGGTGGTCGCCTTCAAGGGCCGCCTCCGCGGTATCGAGGCCGTCCTGGCCAAGGCGGGGGGCCTGAAGCTGGAGGACGGGCTCGAGGTCCGGATCAGGGGGGAGATCTCCTACTACGCCCCCCAGGGTCGGGTCCAGATCGTCATGACCGCCATCGATCCCCGGTTCACCCTCGGTCTGCTGGCCGCCGACCGCGAGCGGGTCCTCCGAACCCTGGCCGGCGAGGGTCTCCTCGAGCTGAACGCCCACCGTCCCCTGGCACCGGTACCCCTGCGCGTCGGACTGGTCACCAGCGACGGCAGTGCCGCCTGCGCCGACTTCCTGGACGAACTGAGGCGCTCGGGGTACGGCTTTCGGGTTCGCCTGGCCGACGCCCGGGTCCAGGGTGAGGGTTCCGTCACCTCCCTGGTGGCGGCGTTGGACCATCTGTCGGGTTTCTCTCTCGACGTCGTCGCCGTGATCCGGGGGGGAGGTGCCCGCACCGACCTTCTCAGCTTCGACCACGAGAGCGTCGCCCGGGCCGTGGCCCGATTCCCGGTGCCGGTCCTGGCCGGAATCGGACACGAGATCGACCGTTCGATCGTGGACGAGGTCGCCCACTCGTCGTTCAAGACCCCCACGGCCACCGCCGCCTTCCTGGTGGATCGGGTCCGGGAGTTCATCGCCGATCTCGACTCGGCCGCCGCTCACCTCGCCGTCATGGGCGAGCACGTCCTCACCCGCCAGGGCGACGTGGTCGACTCAATGGCCCACCGACTCCAGCGCGGCACCACCACGTCCCTGGACGCCGCCCGGCTGGCCCTGACCGGAATCGGTGGCGCGATCACCCGGTCGGCCCGCAACGCGATGAGCCGCTCCCGTCTGCAACTGAACCGTACGACGCGGCTCACGGCCACCACGGCCGGAAGTGGTCTCGACACCGGGCGGGTCACTCTCGAGGGTCTCATCGGCCGCCTCTCCAGGGCTGGGACCCGCTCACTGATCGAGGCCGATCGCAGGCTCGACACCCTGGCCACGGTCACCGCGGCCGCCGATCCCGCCCGGATGCTGGCGAAGGGCTACTCGATCACCCGCGGGCCCGACGGATCGGTGCTGAGCGATCCCGCCGCCCTCTCCCCCGGAGACCGGATCTCGACCATGTTGTCCGGGGGAACCCTCATCAGCCGGGTCAGCGGGGAAGGGCCCGGGGAGCCACCGACGACGGGGCCGGACAACCGGCTCAACACCGGAGGGTCCGAACGGTCCCCCCAGCGGGGCGCCACCGACGACAGGACCGGACAACCGGATCACCAGGGGACCGGTGACCCACCGCGACCCGGGAAGGACACCACATGACAAGTGAAAGCGACCAGGTCACCGGACCGGACAGGACCGATGGCAACCACACAGACGAGCCGGGCTACACCGAGGCCATGGCCGAACTCGAGCGGATCCTCGCCTCCCTGGAGTCCGACCGGGTCGATGTCGACGTGATCTCCCGCCAGGTCGCCCGGGCCGCCCATCTCATCGAGTTGTGCCGCGGCAAGATCCGGCGGGCCGAGATCGAGGTCGAGAGGGTGGTGGCCGGCCTCGAGGACCCACCGGACTGACCCCGGACCGGAACCTCACCGTCCCTCCGTCGGCTCCAGGACGGAATCAGCCCGGTTGCAGACGAACTGTCCGGACGGGCCCTCGGCGATGAAGTCGGCCAGCTCGGTGCCCGCCGTGGCCCACGCCCGATGGTCGTTGGACGGGTCACTGCCGAACACCACCCCCACCAGCCGCCCGTCACCGGAGTACATACCGGCGCCACTGTCACCGGGGGCGATCTCGGCTTCGAGTTCATAGCCCTTTCTGATCGATCTTCCGCTGCGCCGAACGGCATCGATGTCGATGTCGACCACCCTCACCACCCGGTAGCCGGTGGTGCCCGAGGTGGCGGCGCCGACGATGCGACCGGTGTCGCCGGGGGGAGCGTCGGCGATCGGGACCGGCGCCATCCCGAACCCCGCCACCCGCAACAACGCCAGGTCCCTGTCCGGATCGAGGCTGACCACCGGAACCGCCCGGCCATCCACACGAACCTCGCTCGCCCCCGCCACCACGTGAGCCGACACGAGGACCAGTTCCCCCCCGACCGCCACTCCCGATCCCCGGGTGGCCGAGGCGAAACCGCATCCCTCGGTGGAGACCACCACCGCCCGGGCCGCCGGGTCCGGGGCCCCGGCCGACGATGTGGGACCCAACCCCTGGGACGCCCGGCAGCCGCCCAGTACCACCACCAGGATCACGACCAGGACCCTGCCAACCAGGACCGGCCCCGACCACGGGACCGTATCCAGCCGGGGCCCCGCCGGGGCGGAGTCCCTAGACTCCCGGCGGTGCGCCACGCCATCCTGATCCGCTCGGTTCGACGCTTCCTCGACCCTGAAGAGCGGGTCCACGAGGCGGTCTACATGTGGAGCCGTCACCGTCTCATGGTGCCCTACGCGGTCGGTGCCTTCATCGCCCTCGTTCTGGTGGCCATCGCCGTCGGTGTCAATCCCTGGCCCAGCCGGGTGGCGATAGGGGCCGCTGGGGCCGCGGTAGCCGCCGCGGCCACGACCACCTACCGGGTACTCGCCCTCACCGACTCGGGGCTGGTGCTCCTCGGAGGGAGCCGGGTGAGGCACTACGCCACCGGGCTGATCCGCCGCCTACCCCCGGGAGTGGAGATTCACCGGAGGGGGGGAAACATGCTGACCTCGGACTGGTCGGTGGACGGCTCGTTGTTCACCGTCCTCAAGCGCGATGACCAGGCCCTGGGGTCCATGTACGCCTCCCCGCCGCCCGATCCACGACCGGACGACGGCGACTGACACCCCGCCCACCCGGCCGCTGACGTCGGACACGAGCCGACGGACGACAACGATCGCTCCCCTGCAACCGGGAAAACCCGGACCACCCCGGGCGGCCACGTGGGGCCACCCGGGGTCCGGAATCAGATCTGGGTCTGCTGGTTCAGGTAGGACCTCTCCGCCAGACCGTGCCACTCGGCGATGGAGTCACGGAACTCCCGCCAGGGACCCAGGATCGAGGCGAACTTCGGATCGCCGGCGGCGATGTCGTCGAGGACCTTCTCCGTCTCCTCCTTGAACGCCGCCATCAGCTCGGGGGAGAACTCCCTCAGCTCGGCGAACTGCTTCACCTTCTGCAGGTCGACGGGGTTCAGGGTGTCGTACTTGGCCATCATGTTGGTGTTGGCCGATCGCGCCGCGATCTCTATCGCCGCCTGGTACTGGGCCGGCAGGTCATTCCACTTGTCGAGGGCCACCTCGACCTCCACCGCCGTTCCCGGCTCCCACCAGCCCGGGTAGTAGTAGAACAGCTTCGATCCGAGTTGGTCGAGACCCAGGATCAGGTCATCGGTGGGTCCCACGAACTCCGCGGCGTCGATGGCCCCGGTCTCGATGGAGGTGAGGATCTCACCCCCGGCGATGGTGACCTGTTCTCCACCCAGGTTGTTCAGCACCTGACCGGCCAGGCCCGGGATTCTCATCTTGAGACCCTGTAGGTCGGCGACGGTGTTGATCTCCTTGCTGAACCAGCCCCCCATCTGGCAGCCGGTGGAACCGGCGGGGAAGGCGATGATGCCGTGCTCCTCGGCGTTGAACTCGTTCAGAAGCTCGAGCCCACCGGCCTGGTAGAGCCAGGCGTTCTGCTGTCTCTGGGTGAGGCCGAACGGCACGGCCGTGCCGAACTGCTGCACCGGGCTCAGACCCACGTAGTAGTACGACGCCGTGTGACCCATCTCCATCCCCCCGTCACGGACGGTGGGCAGTACCTCCAGCCCACCGACGATCTCCCCGGCGGGACGGACGTTGATCTTGAACTTGCCCCCGGTGAGCCGACCGACCATGTCGGCGAACTCCTGGGCCCCACCGAAGATGGTCACCAGGGCCGTGGGCCAACTGGTGCCCATCTCCCACTCGAGTTCGGGCAGATCCTGATCCAGGACGACCGTGCCACCGGAGTCCGTGGACGAGCCGGTGTCACCACCGCCTCCGGACGACCCGGCCGCGGTCGTTGACGCCCCCTGGGCGCCGTCACCTCCTCCGCCCCCGTCGTCGCCACTGCTGCAGGCGGCCAGGATGGCGCTGGTGGCAGCGAAGCCGGCCACCCCGAAACCCGCCTTCTTGAGGAAGGAACGCCGGTCCACACCGGCGTCCGGGTTCTCCTCTCGACCTACTGATACATCTGTCATTTCGACCCCTTGCTGGATCCGGTTTGTCTGTCTCGATGACGGCCGGGCGCCGCCGTGGCTGCTACTGGTGAACTCGTCGTCGGCGTCACACCTCCTCAGGGAACGAAGAAGTTGAAGGAGAACTCGGTGATGGCGGGGAACAGGCCCAGGATGACCAGGGCCACCCCCTGGAGGACCATGAACGGGATGGCGCCCTTGTGGATGTCGGCGGTCTTGACCTCATCGGGGGCCACCCCCTGGAGGTAGAACAGGGAGAACCCCACCGGGGGGGAGATGAAGGCCATGTTCAGGTTCACGGCCATGAGGACCGCGAACCAGACCGTGTCCACGGTGCTGAAGCCCAGGGCCTGCATGGCGGGGACGAAGATGGGCACGACGATGAACGTGATCTCGAGGAACTCCAGGTTTATCCCCAGGAGGAACACGGCGATCATGGCCACCAGGACGAAACCCAGCTTGCCCCCGCCGATGGCGGTCAACCAGTCGGCCATCTGGTCCGAACCGCCGAGCTGCAGGAACATGGTGCTGAAGAACGTGGAGGAGAACAGCAGGGTCATGACCAGGATGGTCACGTTGGCCGTGGACTCCCCCGCCTCCCGGATGGCCTGGGGGGTCAGCCGCCAGGCGTTGTCGACGTGGGTGGAACCGGCCCGGATGAGGATCTTGTTGAACAACCAGTTGACGGTGGTTAGCAGGAGGGCCCCGAGCACCCCGACCGCCCCCGCCTCCGACGGGGTGGCCACGCCCTGGAATATCGAGACCAGGACCCCGATGATCAGGGCCAGGATGGGCACGATGGAGATCAGCACCTCGGCCGTGAGCATCTTTCCGAAGTAGAGGATCACCGAGCTGACGGCGAAGGTGATCAGCCCGGCCTTGATCGCCACCACCGGCCCGATGAGCAGGGTGACCAGGAAGATCAGGATCCCCAGCACGAAGCCGATCTCCAGGGACGGGACCAGGCCCGGGTTGCCCTCGAGGGTGCGGTCCTCCTTGGGCATGGCCGGGCCCACCTCGGGCTTGAGGTACGAGAGGATGAGGGTGTAGGCGACGTACAGCCCCGAGAGCAGGAGACCGGGGATCAGGGCCCCGGCGAACAGACCCAGTATTCCCACCCCGAGCTGTTGGGCCAGCAGGATGAGAACCAGGCTGGGGGGAATCAACTGGGCCAGGGTGCCCGACGCCACGATGACCCCGGTGGCCAGCTTGTGGTCGTACCCCAGCTTGATCATGGCCGGCAGCGACAGCAGCCCCATGACGATCACCGTGGCCGCCACGACCCCGGTGGCCGCGGCCAGCAGGGTGCCCACGATCACCACCGCCGAGGCCACCCCACCCCGCAGGGGACCCATGAGCATGCCAAAGGCGCTCAGCAGCCGTTCGGCCAGACCGGATCGCTCGAGGATCGCCCCCATGAGCACGAACAGGGGTACGGCCAGCAGGGTGGGGTTGCCGATGGCCCCGAACCACTTGCCCGGGAGCACGTTGAGGGTCCTGGGATCGAAGGTGTTGGTGAGATCACCGATGAAGGCGAAGATCAGGGCGGTCCCGGCGAAGGAGTAGGCCACGTTATAGCCCACCAGGATCAGCACCATGAACACCGCGAACATGACCAGTGAGAGGAAGACTCCGAGGTCCACGGTGGCTACTCGACCCTGAGTTCGATCTCGGGGACCTCGTCGAGTCCCGCCAGCTCACGCTCGTCGATCAGGATGAATCCCTCCTTGATCACCTGGGCCACGACCTGGCTGGCCCACAGGACGAATCCCACCAGGATCATGGCCTTGATCGGACCAACCGGTAGCCCCCCGGCGTCGCTGGACTTTTCCCACGTCTCCCACACCTTCCATCCGCTGGGCCAGACCCCGCTCCGCTTGCGTCCCAGCGAGATCCCGGCGTACCCCCAGAGGATCCGGATGCTCATGATCGTGAACGGGAAGAGCAGGGTGGTGTGCAGGACGAAGTCCAGCCAGGCCTTCCGCTTCTCGTCGAAGTGGGTCCACCAGAAATCCACCCGGGGATTCACACCGACCATGACCCCGTAGTTCACACCCAGCAGGAAAATCAGGCCGAACACCATCCAGGCCAGGCTGCTGGCCTCGCCGATGAGGATGTCCTGGGACACGTAGTCGTTGCCGTAGCGGGTGACCACGTTGAACAGGGAGATGAGGAAGACCACCCAGCTCAGCCGCCAGGCGATCTGTCGCGACACCCGGCTCACGGCCTCGATGGCCACACGCAGCCGGTGCAGCCACGTGTAGTGAACACAGAGCGCGATCCCGACGATGTTCGCCACCCACATCCACCATCTCATCCGGCCGATCAGATAGCTGGTGCCCATGAGCCGGCCCACGACCCCGCCCAGGGCCCAGGCGATCAGCACCCAGCCCAGGGGGTGGATACGCCTCCAACCGGTCCGGACCTCGTCGGGTACCGATCCGTTCGTCGTGACCACCTCAGCCACGCGTGTTCCCCACCGAAGGGGATGCCGGTTCCGGACCGGGGCTCCCGACATCACCGGTTGGCCCTCGTCGGCGACAGTCCCGGTTCACGTCACCCCGGGTCCCCAGGTGTCGGTTTGGTTCGCGGACCACTCGACTCCCTCCGGTTCCGAACGCGGTCAGGGCCGGGACAGTAGCAGAGGGAACCACCATCGTGTGACGAAGATCACACCCTAGCCGACGGGAGGGGGTTCCCATCCCGACCCGGTGGGGCAACCGGGGGCAAAAAAGACGGTGGACGAAGGGAGTCGGTGGGCCCTCCCTTCGTCCACCTACGAGCGCTCACGGACCGGTGGGAATCCGGAGCGCACATCTTGGACTATAGCATACCGCCCGATCGCCCGCCTGGGAAACCGATTGGCAGCCCGTTCGTTCCGGAGGCTCGAGAGCCACCGGGCTTCCCGGTTGATGTAGGCAAGATATTCACCAGGTCCTCCGATGTCAACCCAGGTCGCTACTTTCCGGAGTGAAAATCGTCACTTCCCCATTCGGGGCCCCTACGACTGGTGGTCCCAGGGGCCGCGACCACCGAACTCGCCCAACACCCGTCGGCTCATCGCCACTCCCCTCCCCACTCCCCGAACCGGGCCTACCATCGGAGCTCGCCCTTCAATTCGGTGAGGCACCACCCGCCGCTCCGAGAATCCGGAGGGCTCCGATGTGGCCCGTTCCGGGCCGCCCCCCATCCACCACCCTGGAGAGTTCGGACGTGTCCCATTCCGAGACATACGACGATCCCCGGCGCCCGACGCCCGGTCGCGAACCCGAGCCCTCCCCGGCGGCGGCGCTCACGCCGATGGACGTGGCCGTGGCCGGAACCTCCCTGGCTGAGGTCCACCGGGACGGATCCCACGTCTACTGGTGGGAACGCCGACCCACCGAGGGGGGTCGCGGGGTGGTCGTCGGGGTCGACGACGACGGAGCACCCCTCGATGTCAGCCCCCCGGGGGTGAACGTCCGCACCCTGGTGCACGAGTACGGCGGAGGGGCGTGGGACATCCGGGCGAACCGTCTCGCCTATGTGGACCTGGCCGACCAGGCCGTCCACCTGGTCGACCTGACCACCGCCCCCGGGGAAGGTACCGGTCGGCGGGCCACCCGGGTCACCGATCCCGGCCCGGTGCCGGGCGCGGTGAGGTACGCCGACCTGACCTGGCATCCCGACGGTATCCACGTGATCGCGGTCCGCGAGAACCACCACCCCGACACCGACCCGGTGAACGACCTGGTCGCGGTCGACACCGTGACCGGCGTGGTGACGGTGCTGGCCGAGGGCCACGACTTCTACGCCATGGGCCGACCCTCCCCCGACGGGACGCGGGTGGCCTACATAGCCTGGGACCAGCCGGACATGCCGTGGGACTCCACCGAGCTCCACCTGGGCCTCTGGCGACCGGGGCGCGCCCTGGCCGACGACCGGGTCGTGGCGGGTGGACCGGGTGAGGCCGTGCAGCAGCCGGTGTGGTCACCGACCGGTGAGTTACTGGCCATCACCGATCGCACCGGATGGTGGCTGCCGTCCGTCGTGGATCTCTCCGGTCAGCAGGCACCCCGGCCCCTCATTGAGGCCGAGATGGATTTCGGCGAACCGATGTGGGTCTTCGGTCTGGGCACCATGTGCGTGGACGATGACGGTTCACTGGTGCTGTCGTGGCACCAGGAGGGCTTCGGCCGCATAGGACGGCTCCGGGGCGGGAAGCTGACCCCCTTCCCCACCCCCCGGATCGAGTTCGGTCGTCTGGCCCTGGACGGGGAGGGATCGGTCCTCACCACCGCGGCGTCTCCAACCCGCCCCACCGAGGTCGTCGCCATCTCCGAATCGGGGGCCGAGAGAATCATCCGTCCCGCCGACACCGATCCCCTCGATCCCGGGATGGTCTCCGTCGCCGAGCACATCGACTTTCCCAGCGACGGTCGCACCGCCCACGCCCTGTTGTACCGACCGCGCCCCCACCCGGCGGGCGGCCCCCCTCCGCTGCTGGTCCTCAGCCACGGCGGACCCACCGCCGCCGCCCGGCCCGGCTACAACCCCGCCGTTCAGTTCTGGACGACCCGCGGTTTCATGGTCGCCGACGTGAACTATGGGGGCAGCACGGGCTACGGGCGGGCCTACCGGGAACTGCTCAACCACAACTGGGGGATCGTCGACCGGTTGGACTGCGTGAACCTGGCCCGGCACCTGGTGGACGAAGGCCTGGTCGACCCGAACGCCCTGGCCATAAAAGGGGGCTCGGCCGGGGGTTTCACGACCCTGTCGGCCCTCACGTTCAATGACGACTTCACAGTGGGAGCCAGTCGGTACGGCGTGGGGGACCTCGAGACCCTCGCCACCGACACCCACAAGTTCGAGGCCCGGTACCTCGACTCCCTGATCGGGCCCTATCCCGAGCGCCGCGATCTATACCGGGAGAGATCGCCGGTGAACCACACCGAGTTGCTCAACACCCCGATGGCGGTGCTCCAGGGGCTCGAGGACCGGGTGGTGCCGCCATCGCAGTCCGAGGCCATGGTCGCGGCCCTCGATTCGAGAGGTGTGCCCTACATCTACATCACATTCGAAGGCGAGCAGCACGGGTTCCGTCAGGCCCCCAACATCGCCCGGGCCCTCGAGGTCGAGTACCTGTTCTTCTGCCGCATCTTCGGGATCCCACCCGCGGGGCCGATCGGGTCGACCGCCGGTCTGGACATCCACAACCTGGGTTGAGGCGGCGATGCTCAGGGCGGGGCCCGGACCCGGCCTCAGCCCCCCACAGTGGTCGGGGGGACGGTCGTGGACGATTCCGGAGCCGTGGTCGGGGGGACGGTCGTGGACGATTCCGGAGCCGCGGTCGGGGGGACGGTCGTGGACGATTCCGGAGCGGTGGTCGGGGGGA
>JALSTE010000179.1 GCA_026983855.1 Acidimicrobiia bacterium | reverse complement strand
CGGCCATGGCCACCTGGGCCAGGTACCTGCGGGAGGGATTGCGCACACCGGGACGACCCGGGTCGGGGAGAATGTCACGACTGTCCCCGCCGGTGGGCAGAAACCAGTGCAACCTAATTCGTGACTCCACGGACCATCCTCCTCCCGGGGGACGACCGACCTGTGTGGGGCCGAAGGGAGCCGGTCCCGGCCGTCCCGTCGCTGTGGAATCCGACCGTACCGGACGAACCCGAACGGCTCCCATTCGCCGGCAGGGAGGCGGTGGGGGATCATCCCCCCCGGGCCAGTCCGGGGGTGGAACAGCCGACCCCGCCGCTAGGGGCTCGATTGGATCCCGGGTGGTCTGCCAGCCTGGACCCATGGACATCCCCTCCGCCCAGGTCGAATTCGCCCCCACCCGTACCTATCTGAATTCCGCCACGGTGGGTCTCCCGCCCCGCGGGTCGGTGGAGGCCATGACCAAGGCCATCACCGACTGGACCGCCGGACGGGTGGATCCCCTGGTCATGGACAACTGGGTCGACCTGTGCCGCATCTCCTACGCCCATCTGGCGGGAACCACACCCGACCGGGTGGCGATCACCTCCCAGGTGTCGGTGGTGGCCGGCCTGGTCGCCGCCTCCCTGGACCCCGGGGACCGGGTGCTCCTGGCCCGTGAGGACTTCACCTCGGTGCTGTTCCCGTTCCTGGAGGCCCGGGCCCGGGGGGTGGAGGTGGAGGTGGTTCCCCTGGCGGAGGTGGTCGGCAGGATCGGCCCCCACACCACGCTGGTCGCGGTCAGCGCCGTCCAGTCCTCCGACGGCCGGCTGATCGACCTGGACGCACTGGCCGGGGCCGCCGCCGACAACGACGCCCTCACCTTCGTGGACTTCACCCAGGCCGCCGGCTGGTTACCGTTCGATGCCGACGCCTTCTCCATCACCGCCTCGGGGGCCTACAAGTGGCTCTGCTGTCCCCGGGGCTCGGGCTTCATGACCATCCGTCCCGAACTGCACGAGCGGGTTCCCGCCCTGTACGCCGGTTGGTACGCCGGTGAGGACCGGTGGTCATCGGTATACGGACCGCCCCTGCGTCTGGCCGGGTCGGCCCGCCGCTACGACACCTCCCCGGCGTGGTTGTGCTGGGTGGGAGCCGCCCCGGCCCTGGAACTCCTGGCCGAGGTGGGGGCCGAGAGCATCCACCGCCACAACCTGGACCTGGCCAACCGGTTCCGGACCGGCATGGGCCTGGAGCCGGGGAACTCGGCGATCGTGAGTATCGAACACCCCACCGCCGGTGGGGATCTCGCCGCCGCCGACGTGGCCGTGGCCGAGCGGGCCGGACGGACCCGCCTGTCGTTCCACCTCTACAACACCGTCGCCGACGTGGAGCGGGCCCTGGATATCATCGGCGGCCCGGTCTGATCCCTCGGGCCCGACCGCGTACCGCCGAGACGGCAGGCGGTCATCGCCCCGCCGCGGCCAGGCGCCGGAACAGCCCGGCCACCGGCCTCGCGTTCCGTCCCATGTCGTAGAGGCCCACCGGGGTGATCCGGTGGACGGGGGGCACGAGCATGCTGTCCCAGTCGTGCTGGTCGCCACGGCTGTACCAGCACAGACCCCTGATCCCCACTCCGTCGGCGGCCAGGTCCCGCAGCCGGGTCGCCAGTCCGCCCAACCACTCCTCGGCGTGATCGGGACCAAGTCCCAGGCACGATGTCTCCGACACCCAGAAGTCCACGCCGTAACGCCGGTGAAAGTCACGGGCGGCGTCGACATAGGCGTCCAACCGTTCATCCACGGTGAGCTCGACCCCCTCCGCCCCGCCCATTGGAAGGGCCGAGGTTGGGTAGAAGTCGTGGCCGGCCACGAAGTTGTCCCCTCCCGCCAGTTCGGCGATGCGCGCCAGTTCCGCCTCGGGAACGGTGCGGAACTCGTTCTCGACCAGGGGATCCACGTCCCTGCCCAGTCGCAGGTCCCACGGTGCCCTCACCCGGGCGGCCAACTTCTCCGCCCCGGCCCGAGCCGCCTCGTCGAGGACGACGGGGACGAGGAAGACCTCCGCCGAGATGTTCCACCCGTCCCGATCGGAGCGAATCATCGCCGCCACCTCCAGATCGGCCCGGATGCAGTGGGCCAGGGCCCTGCCGTAGGCGTCGACGTCGGTGAGTCGGTCGTTCCAGCGTCCGTACAGGCACGAGACCCCCGCCGTGGCCAGGGGCTCGTTCACCGGGGTGAACAGGGTGGGTTCGGGGTATCGGGTCAGGAAGGCCTCGGCGTAGGCCACCAGGCCATCGACCCAGTCGGGTTCGGAGAACCCGCCGTAGTGATCCGGCAGTCCGAAGTGGCAGAGGTCCACCACGGGCCGGAGCCCCTCGCGCTCGCATCCGGCCAGGGCCCGGTCCCACAGGTCCCAGTCGTACTCCCCCGGGGCGGTCTCCACCCGGTACCAGGGGATGCCATACCGCCAGACATCGATCCCCAGACCTCCCGCCAGGGACAGATCGAGGTCCAGGTTGCGGTAGTGGCCGGTCGACTCCATCTCGTCGACCCTGACCACCCGGCCCCCATGGAGGACCGTCGGCGTCGAGCACTCCTCTCCCGAACCCCAGGCGAACCGCGGAAACCCCATGCACCGAAGCTAGCCCGGGGTTGGCTACCCAACACCGCCCGGGTTGCACACCGACGTACGGAGGTTGACAGGATGGGGGGAGTGCCCGGGGACGGACCGGGCGGACAGCGATCCAGGGGGAGACGGGACATGGACAGGATCCACGCCGACTTGGGGTCCCGATCCGGCGGCGACCGGTTGGCGGAGGGGGCCGCCGAACTCACCGATGAGGTGATCCAGGCCGCCCTGGAGGAGGCCGAGATCCCGCCCCTGCTCCCGGCCCTGGCCCACCTCACCGGTGATCTGTCCCTGCTGGATCCCTCCCTGGCCCCGACCCGGGACGGCCTGCGCCAGCCCCAGGGCGGACTCAGCCCCGAACAGCAGCGGGCCTGCCGGGTCCGGGCCCTGAACGCCATCATCGCCTGGCGGGACTCGGGGTGTCCCCCTCCCGGGGATCTGCGCGACGACGACCTGTGCCGTCTCATGGAGTTCACCGTCGGGGAGACGGTCCCCACCGACTACCTGCCCCTGCTCCGCCAGGAACTCTCGGCCACCACCGAGGACCTCCGGGCCCCCGACTGGACCCTCGAGGAGATCGCCCCCGACCGGGAACTGTCGGTGGCGGTCATCGGGGCGGGGATGTCGGGAATCCTCGTCTCCCACCGCCTGGCCCAGGCCGGGATCCCCCACACGATCTACGAGAAGAACGACCAGGTCGGGGGCACCTGGTACGAGAACACCTACCCCGGCTGCCGGGTGGACATCTCCAACCACCTCTACAGCTACTCATTCGCCCAGCGGGCCGACTGGCCCTACCACTACTCCACCCAGCCGGTCCTGCGGGAGTACTTCCAGGGTTGTGCCGACCGGTTCGGTATCACCCCCCGGATCCGGTTCGGCACCGAGGTCCGGACCGCGACCTTCGACGAGGAGGCCCGGGAGTGGGCGCTG
>JALSTE010000178.1 GCA_026983855.1 Acidimicrobiia bacterium | reverse complement strand
CCCTGTCTGGTTCGCGGTCTGCTCTGAGTCGGGGGGGCGGGGGCCTGGTGTCGATCCGGGATCTGTTGCCCTGTCTGGTTCGCGGTCTGCTCTGAGTCGGGGGACCTTGGCCCCTTGTCGCCGCCGCTCGGGCGACGGAGGATCAGATCGACATCGAGATGGTCGAGAGGAGAGCACGATGATCGGGCCGGAGGATCCAGTCAGGGCCGTTGCCGCATTTGACGTTCTCACCGCCGAGGGCGACAGCACCGTCAGGGAGTTGGCCACCTTCATGACCGACCACGACTGCGGGATACTGCTGATCGATCAGGGTGAGCGGGACCCCGCCGTGGTCTCCGAACGGGACCTGATCCGGGCCATGGCCCTGGGCAGCGAGCTGGACAAGGTCTGGGCGACCGACATCATGACCCCCGACGTGCTCACCGTGGACGCCGACACCCCCATATCGGAGGCCGCGGCCATGATGCAGGCCGCCAACATCCGCCATCTAGTGGTTGAGGACGGGGACTCCGGGCGTCTGGGTATCGTGTCCATCCGGGACGTTCTCGGGCCCCTGCTGGGGGACGGCGGCCTCGACTGACCGTCTCTAGGGGGGTGGTGGCGCCGGGTTGAGCACCAGGGTCCACATGGTGGCCTTGTTGGCGGTGGCGTCGGCCGTGGCCGTGAACCCTCCCGGGGAGCCCCCGGTGGCGACACCGTCGGAGTCCACCACCAGGGTGGAGACGTGGCCGCCCCCGCCACCCGCCGAGGTGGAGCGCACCGTCGGTCCCGTCGGGGCCGTCCAGACGGTGGTGCTCGACGACTTGTCGGCCCAGTAGGAGACCACCCATCCGGTGTCGGTACCGGTGACGGTGGGGGTGGTGTGGGTGGCGGTGGTGGCGGGCTCGTCCGCCGAGGCCCATCCCACCAGGGGGGAGACCGGATCGATGCCCCGGTAGGCGATGACGGTGAGCTCCATCTTGGCGGTCTGATCGGAATCCACGCTGACGGTCGTGCCCGCCTCACCGGACGTGGCCACCCTCGTCCACACCTCGGTGGCCAGTGAACCGTCGACCTGTCGGCCGAGGCCGGTCCAACCGGGGGGAACGGTGAGGGCGGCGGTGGAGGAGTTGGCCGCCACGAACAGCACCAGCAGGTCACCGGCGGTGACCCCGGCGGGAACGGTGCCGCTCACCGAAGTGGAATTGGCGGAGGACTCCGTGACCCCCACGAAACGGGGGCCGACCGTGGCCCGGCCCGCCGGCACGAGGGAGATCGACCACATGGTGGCCTTGTTCGAGGCCGAGTCGGCGGTGGCCGTCAGGGGGGGCTGGGAACCAGCGGCCGAGACGATGCCGGCATCGGTGAGCAGGGTCGAGACGTGCCCACCCCCGGTGCCCGCCGACCGGGCCCGTTCGATCTGCCCGGTCGGAGGGGTCCACGAGGAGGTGTCCGTCGACTTGTCGGCCCAGTAGGACACGATCAGCCCGGGATCGAGGGTGGAGAGTCCCGCCGTCCGGTGGGCGGAGGAGGTGGTGGGCTCCGCCGCCGTGCCCCAGATCTCCACCGGGACCAGCGGATCCACCCCGCTGTACACCGCCACCGTGAGGGCCGCCTTGGTGGTGGTGTCGAGGGTGAGGGTCACGTCCGTCCCGGCCTCACCGGGCCCGAGAATCCGGGACCAGACCTCCGTGGCCAGCGACCCGTCGGTGTCCCGGCCCATGAGCGACCACCCCGCGGGCAGGCCGGTGACGGCCGTGGTGCTGTTCATGGAGACGAACGCCAGGGCCAGATCACCCTCATTGGCGGTGGTGGCCAGGGAGGCGGTTAGGGTCACGGAATTGTCCACCGCCACATCGGCCCCCCGGAGGACCACGGCGCCGGAGGGGGCCGGTGACACAACCTCCACCGGACGGGTGGTGGTGTGGGTCGCCCCGAGGGTGTCGGTGACCGTCAGCGACACCTGGTAGGTACCGTCCGCACCGAAGGTGTGGGAGACGTCACCGCCCGAGGTCACCGGGCTCCCGTCACCGAAGTCCCAGCTCCAGGCGATGACGTCCCCCGTGGACGGGGAACCGTCGAACCCGCAGTCCAGGAATCGGCAGTCGACGCTGAAATCGGCGTGGGGTCCCACGGTGGAGGGATCGTCGAACACCGCGAAGTGCCTCTGGGTGATCCCGCCGATGGTGGCGAAGTCCCCGCCCACCAGGATCCCCGAGGGCCCGGTCTCCATCGCCCACACCCCCCAGGGGCTGTCGGCCCCCGGATTCCACGGCAGTAGGGCACCGGTGGTTCGGTCGGCGGCCAGGAGATGGTCCCGGCGGTCGGCCCCGACGAAGTTGAAGTGACCACCGGCGTAGACGGCCTCGGGGGTGACGGTGACGGCCTGGAAGTCACCGTCGGACTGGAAGCCCCACAGCTTGGAGCCGTCGGCGGTGGAGTAGGCCTCGAGTTGATTGCCCCCGCCGTTGAACGGACCCCCCACGGCCAGGTAGACCCGTGATCCGTCGGGGTCCAGGGCCAGGTCCAGGGCCCGGAACGGCGGGCTGGGTGCCCAACCGTCGGGGGTCCCGGTGAATGGGTCCAGGCGGGCGGCGAAGGACTGACCGGTCCCTCCCACGGTCGTGAAGTTGCCGGCCACGTAGATCCCGGTGTCGGTGGGCTCGATGTCGAGAACGGCACCGTCGGCATCGGCCGACCAGGTGGGGAGGGTCGCCCCGGTGGTGGCGTCCACCGCCGCCAGTCGGGCCCGGGGGAGGCCGCCCACCTCGGTGAAGGAACCACCGACGTACACGGTGGTGGCGGTGGCCGCCAGGGAGCGGACGTCGGCGTCGGCCCCGGGGTTCCACGGGGTGGGGGTGCCGTCGCGGGGATCCAGGCGGGCCAGTCGGGCCCGGGGTTGTCCGTCGATGGTGCTGAACACACCCCCCACGTAGACCGCCCCGCCGTCGGGCGCCACGGCCAGTGAGTGGACCTCACCGTCGGCCACCGGAGCCCAGTCGGGGTCGAGTTGGCCGGTGGCGGCGTCCACGGCGGCCAGGTACGACCGGGGTTGTCCGTCGATGGAGGTGAAGGAGCCGGCCAGGTAGATGAGTCCGTTGGCCTCGGCCAGGGCCTCGACCCGGCCGGTGGGTCCGGCGGGGGAGTCCACGTCCACGGTGCTCCGGGGGGTCTCCGCCGCCAGGGCTCCGGCCACCGCCGGTAGGGCGATTACCAGGGCCAGGGCGGCCACGACCATCCTCAGCCCGGGGAGGATCACGGGTCGGTGGCGCCGGGTTGCGGGGTCTGGGTGCTCGGGGGCCGCCATGGCGTGCTGTGCCGTCCTTTCGTCCCCTGACCGTGGGTCGGAAACGGGTGGAGTGACAACATTAGGCGCGAATGGCGGCTCTGTGAACGCGGAGAGTGAGATTTGTGGGTGGAATCAGTCGCCCGGGGCTGTGTCCCCGAAACCGTTGTCCCCGAAACCGTTGTCCCCGAAACCGTTGTCCCCGAGACCCTGGTCCTCGAACAGCCGGGGGAAGACCCGTGAGACCTTGGCCATGAGGTACTCGCCGTAGGTGCCCT
>JALSTE010000177.1 GCA_026983855.1 Acidimicrobiia bacterium | reverse complement strand
CACGGTGCTCTACCCCGAGATCTCGTACCCCAGCTACGCCATGGGCGCCACCCTGGCCGGCTGCCGGGCGGTGCCGGTGCCCTTCGACGCCGAGGGCCGACTGGACCTCTCCGCCGTGGATCCCGTCGACGCCGGCCGGGCCCTGTGCCTGTGGGTGAACTCCCCGGGCAACCCCGCCGGCCAGCTCGACGACCTGGGGGCGGCCGCCTCCTGGGGGCGGGAACGGGATGTGCCCGTCTTCTCCGACGAGTGCTACGCCGAGTTCACCTGGCAGGGTCCCCCCCGCACCATCCTCGAACACGGCACGGAGGGGGTGGTGGCCGTCCACTCGTTGTCCAAGAGGTCCAACTTCGCCGGGGGGCGGGCCGGTTTCTACGCCGGTGATCCCGGATTGGTCGAGTACCTGGGTGAGGTCCGCAAGCATCTGGGTCTCATGGTCCCGGGCCCGGTCCAGGCGGCGGCGGTGGTGGCATGGTCCGATCAGGGTCACGTCGAGGTCCAGAGGGACCGCTACCGGCGGAGGATGGGGATGTTGGTCGACGTCCTGTCCCATCTGGGGGTGGAGACCCGGTTGCCGGAGGGGGCCTTCTACCTGTGGGCACCGGCTCCCGACGGGGACGCCTGGGCCCTCACCGGGAGACTGGCGACGGAGTTGGGGATGCTGGTCAGCCCCGGTGACTTCTACGGTCCCGCCGGGGCGGGCCACGTCCGGGTGGCCGCCGTCCAGCCCGAGGACCGTCTGGAGCTCCTGGCCCGGAGGGCCCGGGAACTGGGGGAGGGCGGCCTTGGCTTCTGATCCTCTGGCGTCCCGGTTGCTGGGGAGGGCGGCGGAGCTGGTGGCCATCCCCTCGGTGAGCCACGAGGAGGGGGCCATCGCCGATCACGTGGAGGCCCGGCTGCGGGCCGTGCCCGCTCTGACGGTGGAGCGGCTGGGTCACAACGTGGTGGCCCGGACCGGGACCGGAGCGGACACCCGGCTGGTGGTGGCGGGTCACCTCGACACCGTCCCCCCCCACGGCAACGACGAACCCCGCCTGGAGGGCGACCGCCTGAGCGGTCTGGGCGCCTGTGACATGAAGGGCACCCTGGCGGTGATGCTGGATCTGGCCGAGGGGTTCGACCCCGCCGCCGAGCCCCGGGTGGACGTCACCTGGGTCTTCTACGAGGCCGAGGAGGTGGCGGGGGAGCACAACGGGTTGCGCCGCCTGTTCGCCCAACGTCCCGATCTGGTGGCCGGTGACGTGGCCATTCTGGGTGAACCCACCGCCGCCGCGGTCGAGGCCGGGTGTCAGGGAGGGGTGCGGATCAGGGCCACCTACCGGGGGAGGCGGGCCCACACCGCCCGCCCCTGGATGGGTGACAACGCCATCCATCGACTCACCCCGGTGCTGGAGCGACTGGCCGCCTACGAGGCCCGGCGACCGGTGCTGGAGGGGTGTGAGTACCGGGAGTCACTCCAGGCGGTGTTCGTGGACGGTGGGGTGGCGGGCAACGTGGTGCCCGACGAGGCTTCGATCACCGTCCATCACCGTTTCGCCCCCGACCGCACCCCCGAGGAGGCCCGGGAGTTCCTGATGGGGGTGCTGGGGGACCCCGGTGAGGTGGAGTTGCTGGACCTCAGTCCCGCCGCCCCCCCGGCGGTGACCCATCCCCTCATCGGCCGGCTCATCGCCGACAACGCCCTGGAGGTGAGGGCCAAGCTGGGGTGGACCGACGTGGCCCGCTTCGCCGCCCACGGGGTACCCGCCGTGAACTTCGGGGCCGGGGACCCCGCCCTGGCCCACACGGCGGAGGAGTTCGTGACCGGGGCCGAGCTGGCCCGTGTGTGGCGGGCCCTGGCCGGGGTCATAGGGGGTCGAGGCGGGCCACGATGGTCTGGCCGAACCACGGGCTGAGGAGGGGGTCGAGGCGGTCGAGGACGGCGTGGACCCGATGTCCTTCGGGCAGGGAGTCCAGGGGCGGGAGCATGAAGGTGACCGCTCCGAGTCTGAACCCCGAGGCCTCGGCCAGACGGCGCAGGGAGCGGGGTCCGAAAACCGCGGCGTCGGAGTGGCGCCGGTGAAGGGGCGGTAGCCAGGTCAGGAAGGGGAGGGCGACCGAGGGGCGACGGCGGCCACCGATTAGCACCCCGTGCTGCTCCAATGGCCACCGCCGGGCCGGGGTGGTGATGAAGAGACGACCGTCGGGTCGCAGGACCCGGCGGGCCTCACGGAGAGCGCCGGGGGGATCCGACAGGTGCTCGAGCACCTCGATCATGGTCACCACATCGACCGACCCCGGGTCCAGGGACAGGTCGTTGGCGCTCATCAATTCGGTGCGCAGACCGGGGGGGCGGTCTCCCGCAGCACTGATAGCCGGGTGGGTTCGATGTCCGCGGCCACGGCGGTGGCGAAGTTGGGCAGGAGGGCCACGGTGTACTCGCCGGTGCCGCAGCCCACGTCCAGCAGGGTGTCACCGGAGAGGGCGCCTACCCGGGACATGGCCCTGATCCGGGCCGAGACGTTGCGGGAACCGCGGGCCGAGCCGTGCAGGGAGCCGATCGAGGTGGCGTCGGACCCGAATTCCTCGGGGACGTCCCACCGGATTACGTCGTTCATGAGCGCGCACCGTAGCAGAAAGAGCGGTTCCCATCACGCAAAGTGATTGAGATCAGTTCCGCTGGAAGTCGTAGATGGAGCCCAGGTCGAGGATGCGGGTCAGCTCGTCCAGAGCGGCCCGGCCCTCGTCCAGGAGGGAGGGGTCGCCCAGATCGGACACCGTGAGGTCCTCGCGGTAGTGGGTGTGGATCCACTCCCGCAGGGTCCGGTGGAGTCCCTCGTGGAGGATCACGGCCGGGTTGACGGCGGCCAGTTCATCCTCGTCGAGGACCACCCGCAGACGCAGGCAGGCCGGGCCCCCGCCGTTGTCCATGGACTGGCGCAGGTCGAAGAGGTGCACGGCGTCCAGCTCCCCTCCCACCAGGGACCTCACGTAGTCCCACACCCGGGGAACGGAGGTGATGTCGCTGGGGGCGATGAGCACCTGGTCGTTCCCGGTGGGGGACACGAGCTGGCTGTTGAACAGGTAGGTGTCCACGGCGTCTTGGAGGGGGACCTCGGCGGCGGGGACCACCACGGACCTGACCCCGGGGGCGAGAGTCGCCACCCGGTCCAGGAGAACGGGAAGGTCGACCACCGCCTGCTCGTGGGTGAACAGCAGGTCCCGGTTGCCCACGGCGATGACGTCGTTGTGGAACACCCCGGCGGCCACCGCGGCCGGATTCTGCTGGACGAACAGGGTGCGGGCCGGGTCCAGGAGATGGGACCGGGCCACCGAGCGGGACGCCAGCAGGCTCTGGCGGGCCGGGGTGGATTCGTCCCCGGTGCGGGCGCCGAACCGGCTACGTCCCCAGGTGAACAGCTCCACGCCGACGTCCCCGTAGCCCGCCCCCAGGCGGGTGTGGTTGGCGGCCCCCTCGTCGGCCAGCTCGGGTCCCACCGGCAGGGGGGGATGGTGGGCGAAGTGGTCGGGTGAGGGGAACACCGCGGCCAGGACCCGGGCCGTGGTGGGGGC
>JALSTE010000176.1 GCA_026983855.1 Acidimicrobiia bacterium | reverse complement strand
TGGCCGCGGCCCTCCTGGGGCTGGGGGTGCGACCCGGGGACGTGGTCGGGGCCCAACTACCCAACTGGAACGAGTTCGTGGTGCTCATGCTGGCGGTGGAACGCATCGGAGCGGTCATGAACCCCGTGGCCCCGATCTTCCGCCTGCGGGAGCTGACCGGGATCTATGAGCTGGCCCGGGCGGTTCTGACCGTGGTTCCCGCCTCCTTCCGGGGTTTCGACTTCCCCGCTCTCCACGCCGAGCTGGCCTAGGTCACGCCCTCCCCGCGGGAGATCGTGGTGATCGGCGGAGACCAGGGGGCCGGCACCCGCACCTGGGACGATCTGCTGGCCGGGGAGAAGGTCACCAAGCAGTTCTGGCCCGAGGACCTGGTGCTCATCGAGGAGTTTCCCATAACCCCCAGCGGCAAGGTGCAGAAGTTCAGGCTGCGCGAGTCGCTGCTGTGAGAACTCAGGGTTGTCCCTCGAGTATGGGCAGGAGGGTGAGACCCTCCTTCTCGGCCTCGATGCGCTGCAGGTAGAACTCGCTCTCGAAGAGGGCCAGCAGGGTGCCGTCCCGACGCCGGAGTACCTCCACCCCGGGTAGGCGCCGCAGCTCGGCCATGGACTCCTCATCGGTCCGCCGGGCCACGTTGAACGGAGCGGCCCGAAGCTCCACGGGGGCCCCGAACTCGTTCTCCAGACGGTGGGTGGCCACCTCGAACTGCAGGGCGCCGACGGCGGCCAGGACCGGTTCCACGTCCCCGACGTCGTCGTCGCGGAGCACCTGGATGACCCCCTCCTGGTCCAACTGCTCCAGCCCCCGACGGAACTGCTTGAACCGACCGGTGTCGGTGGTGCGGATCCGGCGGAACATCTCGGGGGCGAAGGCGGGTATGGGTGGGAACCTGACCGGAGGGTCCACGTAGAGGGTGTCCCCCACCCTCACGTCCCCGGCGTTCACCAGACCGACCACGTCGCCGGGATAGGCCTCCTCCACGGTGGAACGATCGGAGCCGAACACGGTGTGGGCGTACTTGGTGGAGAACGGTCTGCCGGTGGGCTCGTGCACCACCGACATCCCCCTCTCGAAGCGGCCCGAGCACACCCTCACGAAGGCCACCCGGTCCCGGTGGGCCTTCTCCATGTTGGCCTGGACCTTGAAGGCGAAGCCCGAGAACGGGGCGTCGAGGGCTCGGGGCCGGTCGTCCACGTCGGGGCGGGGGGCGGGGGCGGGGGCGACGTCGACCACCGCGTCGAGCAGCAGCCGCACCCCGAAGTTGGTGAGGGCCGAACCGAAGAAGACCGGACTCGACTCCCCGGCGAGGAAGCTCTTGGCGTCGAGATCGGCCCCGATGGCGTCGAGAAGCTCGAGCTCGTCGAGGGCCTCGGACCATCCGGACAGGTCCGACCCGTCGAACCCCGCCACCGGATGGATCTCCTCGGGGGCCGCCCTGGACCCCCGGTCGGTGCGGTCGAACTTGACGAAGTGGCCGGTTCGGCGGTCCACGACACCGTGGAAGTCGCCGGGGATCCCGACCGGCCAGGTCACCGGGGTGGGTCTGATGCTGAGCTGCTCCTCGATCTCGTCCAGAAGCTCCAGGGGGCCCCGGCCCGGGCGGTCCCACTTGTTGATGAATGTGAGCAGGGGGACCTCCCGCTGGCGACACACCTCGAACAGCTTGAGGGTCTGGGGCTCGATTCCCTTGGCGGCGTCCAGCACCATGATGGCGGCGTCGGTGGCGGCCAGGACCCGGTAGGTGTCCTCGGAGAAGTCACGGTGCCCGGGGGTGTCGAGCAGATTCAGGACCCGGTCGCGGTAACGGAACTGGAGGGCGGTGGAGGTGATGGAGATCCCGCGCTTCTGCTCCATCTCCATCCAGTCCGAGGTTGCCGACCGCCGCCCCTGCCGGGTCTTGACGGCGCCGGCCTCGCTGATCGCCCCTCCGTAGAGCAGGAACTTCTCGGTGAGGGTGGTCTTGCCGGCGTCGGGGTGGGAGATGATGGCGAAGGTCCGGCGGGACGCCGCCGCTTCCGATGGGGAGGTCACCTCCAGATTGTAAGGGTGGGACCGGCCCGTTCCCGTGGTTCACCAGGTCAGTTCCCGGCACCCCGAGTGGTTCTCGGGTTCCACCTGGAACGTGGCGTGGGAGATCCCGAACCGGTCGATCATGAGGTCGCGGGCCCGATCCAGCACGGAGTGGGAGTCGGCCCCCACCCCGATCATCAGGTGGGCACTCACCGCGTCCATCCCCGATGTGAGGGTCCACACGTGTAGATCGTGGACGTCGACCACGTCGGGAAGGTCGGAGAGCGCCTCCCTGATCTCGTCCACGTCGAGACCCGGTGGCGCCGCCTGCAGGAGGATCCTCACCGCCCGGGAACCCAGCCTCCAGGTCCGGGGCAGGATCCACAGTCCGATCCCGGCCCCGATGACGGGATCCACCCACGTCCAGCCGAAGACCTGCAGGAGGACCGCGGCCACGATCACCCCCACCGAGCCGATGGTGTCGGCCAGAACCTCCAGGTACGCCCCCTCCACGTTGATGCTCTCCCGGGAGCCCTCCCTCAGCAGCAGGAAGGCCACGATGTTCACCACCAGACCACCGGTGGCGATGAGCAGCATCGGCACACCCAGGACCTCCGGTGGGGAGGTGAGTCTGCGCACGGCGTCGACCAGAACGTAGATGGCCACCGCGAACAGCAGCAGCGAGTTCACGAAGGCGGCCAGGATCTCCAGGCGGTACAGCCCGAAGGTGTGGGATCCCGAACCCTCCGAACCCTCCCGCTCGGCGAAGCGGCTGGCCAGGCGGATGGCGGCCAGGGCCATGCCCAGACCTATCACGTCGGTGGCCATGTGACCGGCGTCGGAAAGCAGGGCCAGGGAGTTGGTGAGGAACCCACCGACCGCCTCGGCCACGAAGAAGACCGCGATCAGGACGAATGAGATCAACAGGGGCTTCTGATGACGGGCCCCGGCCCGAACCAGATCCATTCCGTGGACGTGGAGATCGTCGCCCGAACCGTGGTCATGGTCACCCATGCCGGGCCTCCCCCGTCGTCGGGTGGGAGGCATGCTCCAGAGCCGTGTCCAGGACATCGGCGATGTGCCGGTCGTCGAGGGAGTAGTGGATCTGACGGCCCTGGCGCCGGTGACGGACGATACCGGCCGAGCGCAGCAGCCTCAGGGCCTGGGAGACACCGGTCTCCGACACCATGACCGTGGCCGCCAGGTCGCAGACGCACAGCTCACCGGCGGACTTGAGGGCCAGGAGGATCTTGAGACGCTTCGGATCCCCCATCAGCTTGAACATCGCCGCCGAGGTCTCGATGCCGGAGTCCCCGGGAAGCGAGCGGCGGGTCTCCTCCACCTTGGCGGAGTCGATGATCCTGACCTCGCACCGATCGCCATCGGTCCCGGTCCCGGCGATGGCGCTGGTGTCGGTGTCGGTGTCGGTGCTGGTCCCGGTCCCGGGTGGCCCGGGAGCCTCCAGTGATATCTGCATATGTGTGAAGATATACGAGGATTGGGACCATGTCGACGACCATGCACGGAGGTGGCTAGTTTCGGACCCGCCGGTGGCCGAACCCCA
>JALSTE010000175.1 GCA_026983855.1 Acidimicrobiia bacterium | reverse complement strand
GGACCCCAGCAGTTCGGCGATCCCCCGGTGGTGCTGTTCGGCCAGGACCTCGGTGGGGGCCATGAGCACCCCCTGGTGTCCCCCGTCCACCGCGGTGAGCATGGTGGCCACGGCCACCACGGTCTTGCCCGACCCCACGTCACCCTGGAGAAGGCGGTGCATGGGGACCGGGCGGGCCATGTCGGCGGCGATCTCGGCGATGGTCCGGGTCTGGGCCCCGGTGAGGGTGAAGGGCAGGGCGGCCACGAACTCGTCGGTCAACGACCCCCCGGGATGCTCGATCCCCGGCGACTTCTCCTCCATCTCCCGCTTGCGCCGCAGCAGCACCATCTGGATCCGGAGGAGTTCGTCGAACACCAGGCGGTTCCGGGCCCTCACCACCTCCCCCATGGATGCGGGGGTGTGGATGGTGGTCAGGGCCCACTCCCGGGGGGCCAGACGCTGCTCCGCCAGCACCGCGGCGGGGACGGGGTCGGCGATGCCCCGGGCCCGGCAGCGGCGCAGGGACTCCTCCACCCACGCCGCCAGGTCCCACGACATGAGCCCGGCCTTCTCCGACTGCGGGTACACGGGAACGACCCGGCCGGTGCGGTCACCCACCAGGTCCACCACCGGGGAGGTCATCTGCCTTCTCCCGCGGTACTCGGTGACCTTGCCGAAGAACACAGCCGTCCGGCCCTCGGTGAGCTGCTTGATCCGCCACGCCTGGTTGAAGAACGTGACCCTCATCCGACCGGAGTCGTCGGCTATGTCGACGTTGATCATGGTGCGACGATTGCGGATCCGGCGTGACTCGGTCCGGATCACCTCGGCCACCACCATGCACTCCTCGCCCACCCGGGCATCGGCCACCCGGGCCTCCCGGGTGCGGTCCACGTAGCGCCGGGGGTAGTGCATGAGCAGGTCGGCCACGCTGCCGATGCCCATCTCCTCGAGGCCCTTTCGACGGGTCTCGCCCACACCCCTCAGGACGGTGACGGGCAACCCGTCGAGATCCTCCCAGCCGAGAGGCCCGGGGCTCACCCCGACCTCACTCGATTCCGAAGAGGTAGGGGTAGTGCGGCTGCCCACCGTCGTGGACCTCCACCTCGAGGTCGGGGCGGTGGCCGGCGGCCCACTCGGTGATGGTGCGGGTGTCGGCGGGGGTGGCCTCGGCCCCCTCGATGATGGTGAGGATCTCGCTGTCCTCGTCGACGAGGTGGTCCAGCAGACGGATGGCGGCCTCGGTCATGGAGGAGTTCACCACCCTTATCCCCCGGCGGTCGATGCCCAGCCAGTCCCCCTCGGAGATGGGCCCGGCCTCACAGGTGGTGTCCCTCACCGCCCGGGTGACCTCGCCGACCCTGACGTCGGTGGAAATCTCCGCCATCTCCGCCGCGTTCTCCCCGGCGGGGGCCTCGGGGTCGTAGGCCAGCAGCGAGGCGAACCCCTCGGGCACCGAGGTGGTCTCCACCACCACCACGGTCTTGTCGGCGTGCTCGGCCACCTGGCGGGCCACGGGGATGATGTTCTTGTTGTTGGGGAGGATCACGACGTCGTCGGCGGGGGCCCTCTCCACCGCCGCCAGCAGATCGGCGGTGGAGGGGTTCATGGTCTGCCCACCCGACACCAGCTCCTGCACCCCCAGGGAGTGGAAGATTCGCCCGATTCCCTCGGCGGGCGACACCGCCACCACCGCGCACCCGACCCGGGGTCGGGGGGCGGGTTCGGCCTGGGGTCCGGAGGCCGCCTCGCGGACCCAGCGTTCCTCCTCGACCTCCTCGGCCAGGTCGGTGACCCGTATGTTCCGGGGTCGGCCGATGTCGATGGCGGCCTCTATGGCGGCGCCGATGTCGTTGGTGTGGATGTGGCAATTCCACAGCCCATCGCCCCCGACCACGACGATGGAGTCGCCAATGCCCACCCACACGTCCTTGAACGCCGGAACCGCCTCGTCAGGCGCCTCCAGGAAGTACATGACCTCGTAGCGCAGGTCGCTGACGTCACCCTCCCCGTGGCCCATGGCGGCGGGGTCGAAATCGGTGGGCCGGGCCCCCCCGTCAGCGGGGGGAGGGGGGAGGTCACGGCCGTCTATGACGTGGAGGGCGGCGTCGAGGAGCAGCAGGAACCCGGCGCCACCGGCGTCGACCACCCCCGCCTCGGCCAGCACGGGCAGCAGCTCCGGTGTCCTGTCCAGGGCCTCGGCCGCCCCGGCCCGCGCCCCCTCAACCACCTGGGACAGCGAGGTGCCCCCCTCCCCGAGCACCCGACGGGCCTCCTCGGCCGCCCGGCGGGCCACGGTCAGAATGGTGCCCTCCACCGGCTTCATCACCGCCTGGTAGGCGGCGGTGGCCGCGGTCTCGAGGGCCTCGACCATGAGGGCTCCGTCGACCCGGCCCTCGGGCGCGGCGGCGAAGGTGTCGGCGATGCCCCGCAGTATCTGGGACAGGATCACCCCGGAGTTCCCCCGGGCCCCCATCAGCGAACCGTGGGCTATGGCCCGGCACAGGCAGCTCATCTCGGCGCAGTCGGCGGGAATCTCCTCCACCACCGATTCCAGGGTGAGGCCCATGTTGGTCCCGGTGTCTCCGTCGGGCACCGGGTAGACGTTCAGCCGGTTGATGGCCTCCCGGTGGGAGGCCAGGACGTCACGGTAGGTTCTGATGAGCTCGTCGACCTGGTCGAGGCGGAGGGCTGTCCGGGTCATGGCGGCTGATCGTAACGGACGGGAGGGATGGCCAGCGTTTCGGGCCCGGCCTGACCATCCCGGCGGCCGCGGACATCACCTCCCGGCCCGCCGACATCACCCGAGACGTTTCGGGCCCGGCCGTGGGATTGTTACCCTGTCGCATCCGAGGTGTCGAAGGGAGACACGGTGCAGGGAGTTATCAAGTCCTACGACCCCCACACCGGTTCCGGTGTCGTCGTCGATGACGTCACCAGGGCCGAGTTCGAGTTGGCCGATGACGCCCTCGAGGGTTCGGTGTTCAGAATGCTGCGCCAGGGCCAGAGGGTCGTGTTCGACCTGGACGCCCGGGGCCTGGCCTCAACCCTGCGTCTGGGATCCGAGGTCGATCTGGGCGCCCCCGACTGGTTCCACGAGAACTGAAAGGCAATCAAATGGCCGCCACCACCGACAACGCCAAGCTCACCGAGTGGGTCGCGGACTGGGCCGAACTGCTCACCCCCGACGACATCCACTGGTGCGACGGTTCCGATGAGGAGTACGACCAGCTGACGTCGGCCCTCATCGAGAGCGGGACCCTGATCCGGTTGAATCCCGAGCTGAGGCCCAACAGCTTCCTGGCCCGGTCCGACCCCGCCGACGTGGCCCGGGTCGAGGACCGCACGTTCATCTGCTCGGAGACCCGCATCGACGCCGGCCCCAACAACAACTGGCGCAACCCGGCGGAGATGAAGGCCCTCATGACCGAGCTCTACCGGGGGGCGATGAGGGGACGGACCCTCTACGTGGTGCCCTTCTCGATGGGCCCCCTCGGGTCCCCCATCGCCCACCTGGGGGTGCAGCTCACCGACTCGGCCTACGTGGCCGCCTCCATGAAGCTCATGACCCGCATGGGCCAGGGGGCCCTCGACGTCCTGGGGCCCGAGGGGGAGTTCGTTCCCGCC